>JABFXB010000027.1 GCA_013361975.1 Dermatophilaceae bacterium | reverse complement strand
GCCGCGTCGCCCGACGACCGCTTCCAGGTCGACCAGGACAACCCGACGATCCTCGCCGAGACCGGCTTCCCGATGTGCATCCCGCGCACGGCGCCGTCGACGACGAACGACGACCCCGAGTGCCCCCAGGCGAACCGACCGGTCTACACGGGAACGGACACCTCGGGCATCACCCCGCAGCCGGCACTACCGGTGCTCGGGGCGGCATACACGTTGTTCCGGATGGACTCGCCTGCCGACGTCGTCGCGAACACGTGCGCCCGCGGCACCTGCGCCGACCCGCGCAAGCAGGCCCCCTTCGAGATCGGTGACTACGTCACCTTCGCCGGCAACCTCATCCAGGACGGCGGCGCCAACGGCGGGCAGTACATCTCGGCGCACACCATCGTCGCGAGCCTCGGCATCTACACCCAGCCCGGCATCGACCCGGCCTACGTCTCGGTCGACGTGTCGCTCATCGGCACCGGCGGCCTCACGATCTTCGGTGCAGGCGAGGCGGCCGTCCGCACCCGCTTCGAGGGCATGAGCACGGACGAGACGCGCCTGATCCGCCTCTACGGCGTCGACGTCAACCCGACGACCGGGGAAACGAGTGACCGCGAGTGGGGCACCGTCATGCCCGACCCCGGTCCCCCTGGTGGGGCTGTCCGCGGACGCTGGCGGTTCCGTCCGCCGTGCACCGCGACGGTCGCCACGCAGAAGGCCTGCACGCCTCCGCCAGCCGGCAAGTTCATCCCGCCCACCCGCGAGGTGCGGGCCGTCGTCGACGGTGACTCGCAGTTCAAGCCCGGCACCATCGAGGCCAACCCGAACAGCCAGGTCCCCGGCACCGCGAGCGCCAAGACGGCCGCCAACGGCATCTACTACGGGCAGTACCACGCCCCCATCGGCGAGTACATCTTCCCGGAGAACGTCCCCGGCACCCCGGTGCCCGAGAACAACTTCAACAGCATCCCGTTCCTCGCGTACGGCGGCTACACGTCGCTGACCGGAGTCAGGGCCGGCGTGCTCGACCCGTGGCCGAGCGACGTCGCCCCGCCCGCAGTGGTCTGCGCGACGCCGACGCTCAACGGCGCACCGTTCTCGGTGGCCAACGGCGGCAGCGTCCAGCTCTCGGGCAGCATCCCCGCGGGCTCGTCGGCACCGGTCACGCTCCAGTGGACCGCAGGCACGACCGTCGGTGGCACCAACCTCGACGGCGCCCTCACCGGGGCGAGCACGACGACGCCGACGTTCAACGCGTCGGGTCTGGCGGCCGGCGACTACAACGTGCGATTCACCGCCTCGAACCCGTGCGGTGTGGCCTTCGTCGACACGACCGTCACGGTCGCGGCGGCGCCCAAGCCCACCATCACGCCGATCCAGAACCAGACGGTGACCGCCGGCAACCTGGTGACGATCACGGCCAGCAGCAGCTCGCTGCCGGCGCCGATGTGGACCTGGTCGCAGGTCTCCGGACCGTCGAACCCGACGCTCTCGCAGACTCCGGCCGCGGCCACGGCAGCAGCCTCGTCGCAGCTGAAGTTCACGCCCACGGTGGCAGGGACGTACGTCTACAGCGTCGTCGCGGACAACGCCAACGGCACGTCGTCGGCCACGAACGTGACGGTGACCGTCACCGCCGCCGTGCCGACGAACATCACCCTGACGCCGGTCGAGTACCGCATCAGCAAGCAGCGGCTCATCGTCACGGCGACGTCGACCGACACCACGGTCAGCTCGATGCGGCTGCTGCCCTACCTCACCGAGTCGGGCACGACGTTCGACCCGGCGACGCTGGGAGCGGCGAACCTCACCGTGTCGCTCGTGGCACCGGGATCGTTCACCGTGACCGCGGTCGGCGCCCCGCCGCCGGCCTGCAACCTCGGCGGCACCTACGCGACGCCGTGTGCGCAGTCGCCGATCACGGTCAAGGCGCTCAACGCGGCCGGAACGGTGATCGGGACCAGCCCGCCGTCGAAGCTCGACAGGATCAGGCAGTGACCCTGACCTGACCTGGCCTGACCCGCCGGTGGCTGTCTGGGCGAAGTGCCCCGACAGCCACCCGCGGCGCTCGCCCCGTGGCGCGGGGAGCCGCAGCGCCACGGGAGCACCCAGGACGTTGTCGTCGGGGCCGAACACCCCCCCGGGCCCCGACGGCAACCCATCCCCACCGGGTCCGCCATGGGCGCAGGCCCTCGAACTGAGGAGGCTCGTGATGCCCGTCGTCCGCTCGGCCCGTCGCGGCCTGTGCGTCGCCTCCGCGGCAGCGCTCGCCGGGGT
>JABFXB010000365.1 GCA_013361975.1 Dermatophilaceae bacterium | reverse complement strand
GGGACGGAAGGGAGCGCGCTGACCGGTGGAGCTGGTCGGCGCGCTAGGGAAGTACGAGGAGTCGGGCCACGTGACAACCGTCCTACGCGGCCCCAGTGGTGTCAATCGGCGGTCACCGGCGTCTCAGGATGTGGCATCGTGATCTCACCCACTGTCAGACCCGCACGAGCCGGCCGAAAGTCGGTTGTCGGGCCCGGCACGCGTCGCGACACTGGCCGGCATGAGCCGCACCGTCGCCGACCACGTCCCCGCCCCGACCTCCCGGCGCGAGCCCGTGCCGCTCGTGCTGCCCACCGGCTCGGACTCGCTCACCGTGCGGCCGCTGGCGCGGGACGACGCGGCAGCGGTCGCCAGCCTCATGGCCACCTGCGAGCGGCACGACGTCGGCGAGGTCCTCATCGAGGAGGCCGACATCGTCGGCGACTGGCAGCGACCCGCCTTCGACCTCGCCACCCAGTCCGTGGGCGTTCTCGACGGGGAGCGCCTCGTCGCGTACGCCGAGGTGTACAAGGCGCGCTGGGCCGACGGTGCGGTCGACCCGGCATACCGCGGCCGTGGCATCGGGACCGCGCTGTCGCGCTGGACCCGTGCGATCGGCGCGCGTGATGGTGGCACCGTCGTCGGCCAGCCCGTGCCCGGCGACTCCGCGGGCGAGCGGCTCTTCGCCGCCCTCGGCTACCGCAATCTCTGGACGTCGTGGGTGCTCGAGATGTCGGCCGGGGCGTCGATCGTGCCCCAGCCGACGCCCGAGGGGTATGCCGTCCGCGAGCCTCGTGACCAGGCCGACCTCGAGGCGGCGTGGACCGTCAACGAGGACGCGTTCCTCGAGTGGTCCGAGCGCGAGCGATCGAGCTTCGAGGAATGGGCAGCCACCGTTGTCAACCGCCCCGGCTACGAGCCCTGGCAGCTGCGCCTCATGGTCGACCCGGCCGGTGAGGTCGTGGGCATGGCGTTCGTCATCGTCTCGAGCGGCTGCGCCTACGTCGACAAGCTCGCGGTGCGCCGCGACCAGCGTGGTCGCGGCCTGGCGCGGGCCCTGCTCGTCGACGCGTTCGAGGTCGGGCGCGCCCACGGGGGTGACCGGTCGGAGCTGTCGACCGACTCACGCACCGGCGCGCTCGGGCTCTACGAGAAGGTGGGCATGCAGGTGACCTCGGTGTGGCGCCACTGGGCGGCCGACGTGGCCACCGTCGAGGCCTGAGGAGGCGTCGTGGAGCAGCACGTCGGCGTCGACGTCGACGCCCCGTCGCACCGGGTCTGGGACATCCTCAGCGACGCCGAACGCTGGCCCGAGTGGACCCCGTCGGTGCGCAGCGTGACGCTGCACGACGGGCCGCTCCGGGTCGGCGCGACGGCGACCATCGACCAGCCGCGCATCCCGACCGTGAGGTGGACCGTGACCGCCCTGACCCCCGGGCGCTCGTTCACCTGGGAGTCGGGCGGCCCGGGGACCCGCACCGTGGCTCACCACGTCGTCGAGCCGACGGGCGAGCGAAGCTGCCGGGTGACGCTGTCGGTGAACCAGCTACACCTCGACGGGGACGGGCCTCAGCCGCAGACGGCGCCGCCGCTGGCGCTGCCGACGAGCTTGCGGTACTTCGCGAGGACGCCGCGGGTGTACTTCGGCTCGGGGTGCGTGACGCCCTCGGCGCGACGACGCCGCATCTCCTCGTCGTCGACGAGCACGTCGAGCGTGCCGCTCGCGACGTCGAGGCGGATCGTGTCGCCGTCGCGGACGAACGCGATCGGCCCCTCGTCGACGGCCTCGGGAGCCACGTGTCCGACGCAGAGGCCGGTCGTGCCGCCGGAGAAGCGGCCGTCGGTGAGGAGCAGGACGTCCTTGCCGAGGCCGGCGCCCTTGATGGCGCCGGTCACGGCGAGCATCTCGCGCATGCCGGGCCCGCCCTTGGGGCCCTCGTAGCGGATGACGACGACGTCGTTCTTCTTCAGCGAGCCGTTCTCGACCGCGTCCATCGCGGCGCGCTCGCCGTCGAAGACGCGGGCGGTCCCCTCGAAGACGGACTCGTCGAAGCCAGCCGACTTCACGACCGCACCCTCGGGCGCGAGCGAGCCGGTGAGGATCGTCAGGCCGCCCGTCTTGTGGATCGGCTGGGCCATCTGGCGGATGACGCGGCCGTCGATGTGGGGCGGGTTGATCTCCTCGAGGTTCTCGGCCATCGTCTTGCCGGTCACGGTGAGGCAGTCGCCGTCGAGCAGGCCCGCCTCGAGGAGCGTCTTCATGACGACGGGGATGCCGCCGATGTGGTCGATGTCCTTCATGACGAAGCTGCCGAACGGCTTGACGTCGGCGAGGTGCGGCACCTTGGCGCCGATGCGGCGGAAGTCCTCGATGGTGAGGTCGACCTCGGCCTCGTGCGCGATGGCGAGCAGGTGCAGCACCGCGTTGGTGGAGCCGCCGAAGGCCATCACGACGGCGATGGCGTTCTCGAACGCGGGCTTGGTCATGATGTCGCGCGCCGTGATGCCGCGGCGGAGCAGCTCGACGACCGCCTCACCCGACTTGCGGGCGTACATGTCGCGGCGGCGGTCGGTGGCCGGCGGCGCGGCCGAGCCGGGGATCGACATGCCGATCGCCTCGGCGACGGCGGCCATCGTGTTGGCGGTGTAGAAGCCGCCGCAGGCGCCCTCGCCAGGGCAGATGGCGCGCTCGATGGCGTCGACGTCCTCGCGCGACATGAGCCCGGCGTTGCATGCACCGACGGCCTCGAACGCGTCGATGATCGTGACCTCCTTCTCGGTGCCGTCGCTCAGCTTGGCGACGCCCGGGAGGATGGTGCCGGCATACAGGAAGACCGACGAGAGGTTCAGCCGCGCGGCCGCCATGAGCATGCCCGGCAGGGACTTGTCGCAACCCGCGAGCAGCACTGAGCCGTCGAGGCGCTCGGCGTTCATGACGGTCTCGACCGAGTCGGCGATGATCTCGCGCGACACGAGGCTGAAGTGCATGCCCTCGTGCCCCATCGAGATGCCGTCGGAGACGGAGATGGTGCCGAACTCGAGCGGGTAGCCCCCTCCGGCGTGCACGCCGTCCTTGACGGCCTTGGCGAGCCGGTCGAGCGAGAGGTTGCAGGGCGTGATCTCGTTCCACGAGCTCGCGACGCCGATCTGCGGCTTGGCGAAGTCGTCGTCGCCGAGGCCTACCGCCCGGAGCATCCCCCGAGCCGCGGTCTTCTCGAGACCGTCGGTGACGTCGCGGCTGCGGGGCTTGATGTCAGGCGTCTGCGTCATGGCTGCAGCATAGGACGGTGTCCGCTGGGTGGACACCGCATCTCACAGCCTGATCGGCGGTGGCGGCGCCCTCAGTCGTCGTGCCCGCGGCTGACGTGGAAACGGGTCAGGGCACACGAGCCGAAGTCGATGTCGGCCCACTCGCCGGCATACCTCAGGACCGCGAGACCACTCGTCACGAACCCCTCCCCGAGGGCGTCGTGGGCCTCACGTGACCCCTCGCCGTCGGTGAGCAGGCTGGTCAGCTGGGCCATCGTCGGGTTGTGCCCGACGACCAGCACCGTCGTGGTCTCGCCGGCGTCTTCGCGCACCGTCTCGAGCGTCTGCTCGGAGCCGCCGAGGTAGACGCTGCGGCGGTACTCGACGAACTCGGTGTGCGCACCGCCGTGACAGGCCTCCTCCCACGTCTGCCGGGTGCGCTGCGCCGTCGAGCAGATGACGAGGTCGGGCACGAGGCCCTGCTCGTGCAGCCATCTGCCGGCGGCCTTGGCGTCGCGCCGACCCCGCGCCGCCAGCTCGCGGTCGTGGTCGGCCTTGCCCAGTCCCTCCTCGGCCTTGGCGTGGCGCATCAGGATGAGGGTCTTCTCTCTCGACGCACTGCTCATACGTCTAGAGCATGCTCCGCGTCGGCCCGCTTGTCAGCCCGGGGCCGGTCCGTCCGCGTGACCTCGCCACGTCAGAGGGCGAGCTCGGGCCTGATCCGTTTGGGCGTCCAGATCCGCGAGCGCCGGGCCGCCACCGTCGAGACGAGCAGCGCCCCGACGAGGTATGCCGTGAGCACCCCGACCGCGCCCAGCACCGGTGCGAGGTCGGCGCCGTAGAGCAGCCGGCGCAGGCCGTCCACGGCGTAGCTCATCGGCACGACGTGGTGGACCGCCTGCAGCGGGGCGGGCAGCGTCTGCCACGGGAACGTCCCTCCCGCGCTGACGAGCTGGACGACCATGAAGACCAGACCGAGGAACTTGCCGACCGCGCCGAACCTGGAGGCGAGCGCGTGGAGGATCGCGACGAAGGTCATCGAGGTGAAGCAGAGGAAGAGGAGAGCGAGCACCGGGTGCGCGATCCGGATGTCGACCCCGCGGCCGACCACGAGCACGAGGGCAGCGGCCTGGACGATGCCGACGGCTGCCGGCGCGAGCCAGCCCCCGAGCGCGGTGCGGAACGACCGCTGGCTGGTGGCCAGGGCGCGCTGGGACAGCGGACGAACGAAGAGGAACAGGACGTAGGCGCCGATCCAGAGGGCGAGGCTCATGAAGAGCGGCGCGAGTCCGGCGCCGTACGAACCGGCCGACGACAGCGAGTCGGTCGCCACCCCGACGGGGTTGCCGATGGTCTGGGCCATGGCCTTGCGCTGCGCGTCGGTCGGGTCGGGGACGGCGTCGCGGCCCTTGACGAGACCGGCGTGCAGGTCCGTGGCGCCCTTCGTCAGCGAGTCGAGCCCGGAGGCGAGCGACCCTGCCCCCTTCACGAGGGAGTCGGCCCCGGTAGCGGCTGACGCCGCACCGGACACGAGGCGGTCGCCGCCGACATCGAGGCGGTCGAGGCCGGTCGCGAGCGTGGCCGCCCCGTCCCGCACCCTGACCGCGCCCGAGTGCGCCTGGGCGACCCCCTCGGTGAGGGCCGGAGCGGCGTTCGCGAGCGCCCGCGCCCCGACGGCCACCTGGTCGGCGCCCCTCGAGAGTCGTGTGAGGTCGCCCGACGCGGACTGGATCGTGGCGTCGGCAGAGTCGACGTGGCCGTCGACGACGTCGAGCCGTGACTCGACCACGGCCAGCTGCGCATCGGTGAGCCCCTGTGCCTTCAGGGTCGACAGCAGGCCGGCCCGGTCGGCGGCGATGCGCCTCTTGAGCTGGGTGGAGGCCGCCGCGGCCTTCGAGCCGTACCCGGCGACCCGGCGGTTGCCCGCCGCGACCTGCTCGGCGCCGTCGGCGAGGCGGTCGGTCTGCGCTGGCAGGGCCGCGGTCCTCGACTGCAGCGCGCCCAGGCCCGAGGCGAGGCGTGCGGCGCCGGTCCGCAGCTCGTGGGCGCCCGACACCGCTCGGGAGATTCCCGCGTCGAGGGCGCGGGCGCCGGACGCGAGCTCGTCGAGCCCCGAGGCCAGCGAGCGTGCGCCCGTCGCCAGCCGGTGCGCCCCGTCGTCGGCCCTCGCGGCGCCGGCTCGGAGCCTCTCCGATCCGTCCACGGCCTTGCCGAGCTGGTCGTGCACGTCGCTGAATCCCAGCAGCAGCCGGCTCGCCGCGGTCTGGCTCACCTCACCGGCGACGCTGGCGGTCACCTGTTTGATGACCTGGCTGCCGATCATCGACGTCATGTAGTTGTTCGCGTCGTTGGTCTCGAGCACCAGGGTCGCCTGCCGCGGCGTGAACTCCGCCGTCGACGCGAGGTCCGCCGAGAAGGTCCTCGGGAGGATGACGGCGAACGCGTACGTCCCGTCGTCGACGCCCTGCATCGCCTCGGCGTGCGACACCCGGTGCCAGTCGAAGCTCTTGGACTCGACGAGGTGGTCGGCCACCTCGCCGCCGACCTGGAGCTTCTCCCCCGTTCCGAGGGTGGTTCCGGCGTCGTCGCTGACGACGGCCGCCGGCACCTGCGGGAAGGCGCCGTACGGGTCGTGGTTCGCGTAGAGGTAGAGGCCGCCGTAGAGGGTGGGGACGAGGACGAGGGCCGCGAGGGCGAGGCGCGCGAGGCGCGACGCGGTGAGGCGGCGCAGCTCGGCGAGGGCGAGGCGTACGGGGTTCATGCGGGCACTCCGTCGGTGGGTTCGGAGGTGGGTTCGGAGGTGGGTTCGGGAGCGGGCACCGTCGGCGGCTCGGCCGGGCGGCCCAGCGCGGAGGCGGTCGCCGGCGCGCAGATCGCGATCACCGTGAGCCCGCGCTCGGCCACCGACCGTGCGGCCTCGAACCACTCGTGGGGGTCGCCTCCGTGCCGGTCGGGCCCGGTCAGCACGATGACGCGGACCTGCGGGTGCCACGAGCCGAGCTCGAGCAGCAGACGCGTGCGAAGCCCGGTGGGCAGACTCTCCCACCGGCGCGGCGCCAGCTCGCTCAGGCCTCGGTCCCGAAGGAAGGCAGCGACGTCCTTGCGCGACGACGGCCGCTCGGCGAGGGCCAGCTCCTCCGCGACGACGGCGCGGAGGGGGAACGCATCCTCCGGAGCGGTCACGTCGGGCACGTCGACGAGCCGGGTGCGCAGCTGGAGGTGCGCCCGGTCGGTCGACCCACCGACCGACACGCACCCGGTGAGCAGGTCGACACGGCCCCCCAACGCGAGCGCCAGCGCGACCTGGCCGACTCCGGGGTCGACTGCGACCACCGTGACCGACGCGGCCGGAGCCGTGAAGCCGACCCCCGACACGAACGGCTCGTGCGTGCCCCGGACCGACACGTCGTGCACGACAACCTGGCGCTCGTTCACCTGACCATCCTCCGGCGGGACGTTCCCGCCTTTCGATACAAGTATGCATCCAATACACACCCGTATTCAATTCGAGGGCGTATCGTTGGCGACATGCCGTCGGTCACATCTCGCGAACCCGCCGCCCGCCGCATCACCGCCCGCCGCCAGGCGACCCGTGACAGGGTGCTCGAGGCGGCCAGCGACGTCTTCGCAGAGCGTGGCTTCCACGGCGCGAGCGTCGAGGACATCTGCGAGCGCGCCGGCTTCACGCGGGGCGCGTTCTACTCGAACTTCTCGTCCAAGGACGACCTGGTGCTCGAGCTGTCACGCCGACACTCCGAGGCCCTCGTCGACCGCATCCGTGCAGCCAGCAAGCAGGAGCGCGCCACGGCCGACGAGGTGCTGCAAGCGGTCTTCGCGGCCCTGGCCGACGACGCTCGCGGCAAGGAGCGGTGGCTGGTCCTGACGACCGAGTTCACCCTCCACGCGATCCGCGAGCCGGGGGCCCGCCGGGCCTGGGCCGCCCAGCAGCGACGCATCCGCGACGAGCTGGTGGCCGTCGTCGACGAGGCGGTGGCCAGGCAGGGGCTGACGCTCCCCGTTCCGACCGACGTGTTCGTCCGGGCCGCCATCGCGCTGACTCACGGCTCGATGACGCAGCGCCTCGTCGAGCCCCGCTCGCTCGCCGTCGGTGAGCTCGAGCGAACGGTGCTCCCGGTGCTGCTCGGCGTCAGCGCCTGAGCCACGCCCGGCCCCCAGAGCCGATCTCGAGGGACACCAGTGGCGGGCGCCCACTCGGGACGCCCGCCTCTCCTGGGGGATCAGGTCACAGTGTCGCTTCTCACCACCGAGGTGGAGATCCCGCCGAGGACGGTCGACGAGGCACCGGGTCACCGCCGAGCCGCTTGAACGAAGTCTCCACACCCTGAACGGGTGCAGTCCCACTGTCGTCGGGCGCCCTTGCGGAAACCTTGGACGTGGCCGTCTTGCCCCAAAGGCACTTGGATGTCCGAATTGTGTTGCCGGGTAGTCGAATTCGCAAGGTATCAACAAGGTCGCTGGGTTCCTCTTGAGTCGGAAGGACATGACCAAGGGAGGAACCATGTCTTTGTCTCGCCGAGACCTCATGAAGCTGGGCGTCGTGGGGGGCGCCGCCCTTGCCCTGCCGCTGGAGCGCACCGTGAGTGCCAGCTCGAGCGCCCAGGAGCGACTCGCAAGCAGCCGGCTCCCCCGGCCGTTCACGCTGCCCTTCCGGACGCCGCCGGTACTGCAGCCCTACCGCACCGATGCCACGACCGACTTCTACAAGGTCTACATGAAGCCGCTCCAGGCAGAGGTGGTCCCGGGCCTCAAGACGCCGCTGTGGGGCTACAACGGACTCGTGCCCGGCCCGACCGTCAAGGTGACACAGGGCCGGCGCACCGTGATGCGGCACGTCAACAACCTGCCGAGCAAGCACCCGCTGCTGGGCTACACGCCGTGGACGTCGGTGCACCTGCACGGGTCCCCGTCGCTGCCGCAGTACGACGGCTACGCGAGCGACATCACCAACCCCGGTCAGTACAAGGACTACGTCTACCCGAACACCCAGACCGGTCGCACCATGTGGTACCACGACCACGGGCTGCACCACACGGCCGAGAACGTGCTCATGGGACTGGCCGCCCAGTACCAGCTCGTCGACCCGCTGGAGCGGTCGCTGCCGATCCCCAAGGGCGAGTTCGACGTGCCGCTGCTGGTCAGCGACGCGATGTTCGCGAGCAACGGCTCGCTCTTCTTCGACAACCACAGCGAGTCGGGGATGTACGGCGACGTCATCCTGGTCAACGGGGTGCCGTGGCCGGTCATGAAGGTCAAGCGGCGCCGCTACCGCTTCCGCATCCTCAACGCCTCCATCTCGCGCTCGTACCAGTGGTCGCTCGACTCGGGCGACCCCATGACGGTCATCGCGACCGATGCGGGCCTCATGCCGCGCCCCCAGACCGTGCAGCGTTTCCGGCACGGCGCTGCTGAGCGCTACGAGGTCGTCATCGACTTCAGCAAGCTTCCGGTGGGTCGTCGAGTCGTGCTGCGCAACACCAGCCCGAAGAACAACATCGACTACACCAACACGAACAAGGTGATGGCGTTCGACGTCGTGGCCGACGACTTCGACCGGTCGGACAATGCCGTCCCCGACACCCTGAACCCGACCAACCCGGCCATGCTGCTCACCGCGGCCGACGCGGTGCGCACGCGGCGCCTCGACCTGGTGCGCGAGCACGGGATGTGGACCATCAACGGCCACACGTGGGACGACGTCGTCAAGAGCAGGTTCTCCCTCGTCGAGGCGAACCCGCGCGAGGGCGACGTGGAGGTCTGGGAGATCCGCAACTCGTCGGGCGGGTGGTTCCACCCGGTGCACATCCACCTCATCGACTTCCGGATCCTCGACCGCAACGGCCAGCCGCCCATGCCGCACGAGCTCGGCCCCAAGGACGTCGTCTACGTCGGCGAGAACGAGACGGTGCGGGTCGTGGCCCGCTTCGAGGGGCGGGGGAAGTACATGATCCACTGCCACAACCTCGTGCACGAGGACCACGACATGATGAGCCAGTTCGAGGTCCGGGCCGACAGCGACGTCACCGACCCGCTGAGCGACCCGTGCAAGTCGCTGCCCGAGATCGCCGACCTCTGAGGCCGCAGGACATGTCGACCACGATCGTGCCCTCGGACTCGCACCCGGACTCGCACCCGGCCTCGCACCCGGGCTCCCAACCCGAGACCTCCCCCGCGCCGGGCGCATCCACCGGCCCCGTGCTCGCCGCCCAGTCGAGAGCGGCGGCTGCGCTCAGCTGCGTGGCCGCGCTGGTCCACCTCGCCGTGGCGCCCGAGCACCTTGCCGAGTGGGCGCCGGCCGGGCTCTTCCTCATCGTCGTCGCGGCGGGCCAGCTGTGGCTCGCCCGGGCCCTGTGGCGGGGGCTCGGCGCCCGGCTCGTCCCGGCGGCGGTGCTCCTCACGTCGGGACTGGTAGCGCTCTACGTCGTGTCGCGCACCATCGGCCTG
>JABFXB010000096.1 GCA_013361975.1 Dermatophilaceae bacterium | reverse complement strand
GACCACGAGACCGTCGACGTCGACACCCCGTTCGGGCGCCCGAGCGACCCGCTCGTCGTCGGTGAGGTCGAGGGCCGCTCGGTGGCCTTCGTGGCGCGACACGGCAAGGGCCACCGGTTCGCACCGCACAAGGTCAACTACCGGGCCAATCTCTGGGCCCTGCGCGCCGTCGGCGTGCGACAGATCCTCTCCCCGTGCGCCGTCGGCTCGCTGAAACCCGAGCACGGGCCCGGCACCATCGTCGTGCCAGACCAGGTGGTCGACCGCACCTGGGGGCGGGCCCACACGGTCTACGAGCAGGAGGGGCCGGTCGTCCACGTCGGCTTCGCCGACCCCTACTGCCCCAACGGGCGCCAGGTCGCGATCGACGCCGCGCGCCTCTCCGACCTGCAGGTCGTCCCCGAGGGCACCCTCGTGGTCATCAACGGTCCGCGCTTCTCCTCGCGCGCCGAGTCGACGATGCACCAGCAGGCCGGTTTCGGCATCGTCGGCATGACGGCCATGCCCGAGGCCGCGCTGGCACGCGAGCTGGCGATGTGCTTCACGACCATCGCGATGGTCACCGACCACGATGCCGGCGTCGAGGGCGGCGAGGCGGTGACGCACGAGGAGGTTCTCCGCGTGTTCGCGACCAACGTCGAGCGCCTCGGCTCGATCCTGCGCGACGCCATCGGCCAGATGCCGGCCTACGAGCCCGACGAGTCCGCGACCTGCCCGTGCCGCCGCAGCCTCGACGGGCTGGAGCTGCCGCTCGCGCTTCCCTGATGTTCGGCAGACGTCGACGCCGCCCGGGCGCCGCGGGGCCGGGATCGGGCGCATGGTCCGGACCGAGCGCATGGGCCGGACCGGGCGCAGGGCCGGCATCGGGTGTGCGGCCGGGATCGGGCGCCCGGCCGGAGTCACGCACCCGACCGGGTCCGCGGTCGCAGTGGCCCGACGGGCCACGTCGTCGCGGTGCGCGCCGGTCGCGGTGGCGCCGCTGGCTCGCGGCCGTCCTGGCCGGTGCCGCAGCCCTCGTCACCATCGGAGCCCTGCGCCCCGCCCCTGCCGACGGTGTCGGGGCCCTGACGCTCGTCGCCCTGCGGGACGTCGCTGCGGGCGAGGTCGTCTCGGCCGACGACGTCGAGCTCGTCAACCGGCCCGGCAGCGAACGGCCGGCGACGGCGCTCACCGCACCCGAGGCGGCCGTGGGCCGCACGGCGGCCGGACCCATCGCCGCGAGGGAGGTGCTGACACCCGAGCGGCTGGTCGGCGGCGACCTGCTCGCCGGACAGCCGTCCGACCACGTGGCGCTCAGCGTGCCCGTCGTCGACGCGAGCTCGGTCGGGGTGCGGCCGGGAAACCGCGTCGACCTCTACGCCACCGGCAGCGGCGCCCGGGTCGCGAGCGACGTCGTGGTGCTGGCCGTCCACGACTCCGGCCAGACGACGGGGCTCGGCGTCGCCGCGCCACCCCGGCTCACGCTGGCCCTCGGCCCGCCGCAGGCCGCCGAGGTCGCCCGCGGGCTCGGGGCGCTGGAGGCAGGTCAGAGTCTCGTCCTCGCCATCCGGCATCCCGCCGCCCCCGGCCAGTAGGCTTTCTGACGCAGTCGCACCAACCACAGGCGTCACGCGCGGCGCAGGTGGAACCACTTGACCGAGTGATATCGGGGGCATCGCCGAGGTACGACCGAACCCAGGGTCGAGCACCCGTGCACCGGCCTTCCGGCTTGGCCCAGCTCAGCGTCTCCTGTCATTCCCTCCACGGTCACAGAGATAGGACTATCGAATGATCAAGGGCTTCAAGGACTTCCTGATGCGTGGCAACGTCGTCGACCTCGCCGTCGCGGTGGTCATCGCGACCGCCTTCGGCAAGGTCATCGAGGCGTTCGTGACGGTCATCATGGACATCGTCGGCAAGGTCTTCACGACCCCCAACTTCTCGTCGTGGGCGCCGGGCGGCGTCCACATCGGCACCTTCATCACGGTGCTCATCAGCTTCATCATCGTGGCGGCGGCCGTCTACTTCATGGTCGTCGTCCCCATGAACAAGCTCGCCGAGCGCCGCAGGGCCGGGGTCGAGCCCGAGCCCGAGGCCCCGTCCGAGGAAGTCATCCTGCTCACCGACATCCGCGACGCCCTTCGGGTCCGCTGACCGGCTGCACCCACCTCCACCCACCCGTCGGGCCCAGTCGCCCGATCCGACACATCGAGCGCCCACTCCCCGACTCGTCGGGAGGTGGGCGCTCGACTGCGGCCGGGACGGCGGCCCCGGGGCGTTCAGGCCG
>JABFXB010000433.1 GCA_013361975.1 Dermatophilaceae bacterium | reverse complement strand
CGCATCTTCCAGGCGACCGACCCAGACTACGTGGGCTTCTGCCTCGACACCGGGCACGTCGTCTACGGCGGCGGCGACCCGGTCGAGCTGTGCCGCAAGTACCCCGAGCGCATCTCGTACGTGCACATCAAGGCGATGGACGAGGGACTCGTGAAGCAGGCGCACGACGAGGACTGGCCGTTCGGTCTCGCTGTGGCCAAGGGCTGCTCGGTGCGGCCGCCCGCCGGGGCGCCCGACATGCCGCCGCTCATCGAGGCCCTCGCCGACCTCGACAAGGAGCTCTACGTCGTGTGCGAGCAGGACATGTACCCGTGCGACCCGTCCTACCCGCTGCCCAACGCCATCCAGACCCGCGAGTACCTCGCATCCATCGGCCTCGGCCTGCTCTGAGCTCTTCGGCTCGGGCTTCACTGACGAAGGAGTCAGACGAATGACTGTACGTATCGGGATGATCGGCCCCGGTGGCATGGGCCAGGCCCACATCGACCGCATCCACACCGTCATCGCCGGCGGCCGCGTCGTCGCGGTCGCGGACGTCGACGAGGTGCGTGCGAAGGAGGTGGCCGCGCGGATCGACGGGACGGCATACGCGACGTCGGCCGAGCTCATCGCGTCCGACGAGGTCGACGCGGTGATGATCTGCAGCTACGGGCCGGCCCACGAGGTCGACGTGCTGGCGGCGATCGCCGCCGGCAAGCCGGTCTTCTGCGAGAAGCCCCTGACGCCGACGGCCGATGCGGCGCTGCGGATCATGCAGGCGGAGCAGGCGGCCGGGCGCCGTTTGGTGACAGTGGGATTCATGCGCCGCTTCGACCGCAGCTACCGCCAGATGAAGTCGCTGCTCGACTCGGGCGAGCTCGGCGAGACGCTCATGGTGCACTGCGCGCACCGCAACCCGACAGTGCCCGAGCACTACACGTGGGACATGGCGATCAACGACACCGCGATCCACGAGGTCGACACGATGCGCTGGCTGCTCGGCGAGGAGTTCGTCTCCGCGCGCGTCGACAAGCCGAAGAAGACGTCGCTGCGGTTCGAGCACCTGCAGGACCCGCTCGTGCTCGTGCTCGAGACGGAGTCGGGCGTGCGGGTCGACGACGAGATCTTCGTCAACTGCCAGTTCGGCTACGACATCCGCTGTGAGGCCGTCGCCGAGAAGGGCACGGTGTCGCTGGCCGACCAGAACGCGGTCGAGGTGCGCGACGGCTCCGGGCACCGCAACACGATCGCGCGCGACCACAACGACCGTTTCTGGGGAGCCTTCGTCACCGAGGTCCAGGAGTGGATCTCCGCCGTGGCGCGCGGCGAGCACACGGGGTCGACGTCGTGGGACGGGTATGCCGCAGCGTGCGTCTGCGACGCCGGCGTGCGGGCCCTGACGGACGACGGGGTCGTCAAGGTGGAGATGATCGCGAAGCCCGACTTCTACGCCTGACCTGCACCGGGGAAACGAGGCCCGGCCCCTCCGACACGGAGCGGCCGGGCTTCGGCACGTTCGCGGTGCGGGTAGGTCACACTTGCCGTTGACCGAGCGAGGGGACGACCACATGACCGACGACAGCACCCGACTCGCCGTGCTGATCGATGCCGACAACACGTCTGCGAAGCTGATCAAGGAGATGTTCGACGAACTCGCCGCCTACGGCACCATCACGGTCAAGCGCGCCTACGGCGACTGGACCAACCCGCACCTGAACGGGTGGCGCGAGGTCCTGCTCGGCAATGCCATCTCTCCGCAGCAGCAGTTCGCCTACACCGTCGGCAAGAACGCGACGGACTCGGCGCTCATCATCGACGCCATGGACCTGCTCTACTCCGGCAACGTCGACGGGTTCGCCCTCGTGTCGAGCGACAGCGACTTCACGCCCCTCGCCACCCGGCTGCGGGAGGCCGGCAAGCGGGTCATCGGGGTCGGCCAGCGCAAGACCCCGAAGGCCTTCGTCGAGGCGTGCGAGCGGTTCCTGTTCGTCGAGGTGCTCGCGGGTGAACCTGCCGGCGACGGGGACCACGACGAGGCCGAGCTCGCGAGGAGTGAACCGACGCGTCCCCTCGAGAGCGTGCTGACCCGTGCCCTGCAGAAGGTGGACACCGACGACGACGACTGGGCGCCGCTCAGCGCGCTCGGCAACCACCTGCGCCGAACCGACCCGTCGTTCGACTCACGCAACTACGGGTTCGGCAAGCTCAGCGAGCTGGTCCGAGCCCAGGCGTACGTCGAGACGAAGACGGTGAGCGGCACCAACGGGAACGGCCAGCTCTGGGTGAGACGCAAACCGCGC
>JABFXB010000108.1 GCA_013361975.1 Dermatophilaceae bacterium | reverse complement strand
GTCGCTCGCCGTCGTCATGCTGCCGCACGGGGTGCACGTCTCGGTCATCGAGCCCGCCGCCGTCGCGAGCGACTTCGTCGGCAACGTAGCCCGTGCCGACGAGCAGCCCGACGACCCGTATGCCGCCCAGCTCGCCGCCTATCTCACTCGGTCCGCGGGGGCGTTCGCCAACGCGCAGAGCTCCCGCGACGCCGCTGTCGCCATCGCCGATGCCGCGGTGTCCGGCGAGTACCGGTTCCGGTGGCAGACCTCGGCGGGCGCGACGGCCTTCGTCGGCATGTCGCTCGCCGACCACGACGGCAGTCGGGTGCTGGGCGTCACCCGGGGCTGGATCGAGACGGCGCCGAACTAGAGTCGCGGCGTGAGCTACCGCAGGCCCGTCCCGACGATCGGCGACGCGACGTCGGCGGCCGAACGCGCCCAGGAGCCCGACGCGTGGGCCATGCCCGACGACCTCGCCTCGCTCGAGAGAGTGGTCGGTGCCCGCCGTGACATCCGGCGCTACCGCCCCGACCCGGTGCCCGAGGACGTGCTCACCGCCGTGCTCACGGCCGGCCACCGCGGCCCGTCCGTCGGGCACAGCCAGCCGTGGCGCTTTCTCGTCGTCACCGAGGCTCAGACCCGCGACACGGCCGCCCTCATGGCCGACCGGTGCCGGCTGCGCCAGGCGGCCGGCATGGCCGAGGAGTCCGCGCGCGGGCTGCTCGACCTGCGCCTCGAAGGCATCCGCGAGGCGCCCGTCGGCGTCGTCGTCGCGTGTGACCGCCGTGCGCCGGCGGCCGGCGTGCTCGGACGAGCGACCTTCCCCGACGCCGACCTCTGGTCGTGCGCCGCGGCCATCGAGAACATGTGGCTCACCGCCCGCGCGCACGGTCTCGGGCTGGGCTGGGTGACCCTCTTCGAGCCCGCCGAGCTCAAGCAGCTGCTCGGACTGCCCGACGGCGTCGAGACCCTCGGCTGGCTCTGCCTCGGCTGGCCGGACGAGCGCCCGCCCGAGCCCGGCCTCGAGCGCGCCGGCTGGAGCCGTCGTCTCCCGCTCGAGCAGGTCGTCATGCGCGAACGCTGGACCGAGCGTGACGCCCCGACCTCGCACCTGCGCGCCCCCGACCAGGCCCACGTCGTCGGCGCCCGCGACCGCTCCGACGACCTCCTCACCGTGCCCGGCTCGCTGGGGGTGCTCGACTCGGTGCTCGACCGCATCACGGCGCTTCCGGCCGTGGACGGGCCGGGCACCCTCGTCGTAGCGGCCGCCGACCACGCCGTGACGGCATACGGCGTCACCGCGTTCGACCCGTCGGTCACCGCCGACATCGCCCGAGCCACGCGTGAGGGCACGTCGATGGGCGCGGTGGCGGCGGCCTCGGCCGGTCTCGCCGTCGAGCTCGTCGACGCCGGGATCGGTTGCAGCAGAGGCGATCTCGTCACTGCTGACGCGCTCGACGAGCCGACGTATGCCGCCCTTCTGGCTCTCGGTCTTGAGCGCGGTCGCGCTCTGGCCGCCCGTGGTCCGGTGGGCCTCGGCGAGGTCGGCGTCGGGAACACGACCGTGGCGGCCGCGGTCGCCGCGGGCCTGCTCAGCGTCCCTGCCGACGACGTCGTCGGGCGGGGCTCGTCGGCGGACACCGCGATGGTCGAGCGCAAGCGCGACGTCGTGCGCCGAGCCCTCGATCGCGTGGGCGCAGTCGCCGCCGTCGGTCCGCACGAGGTGGTGCGGCGCCTGGGTGGCGGCGAGCTCGCCGTCCTCACCGGCGTGGTGCTCGGCGTCGCAGAGGCAGGCGGTGTGGTCGTGCTCGACGGGCTCGCCACCTCGGTGTGCGCGCTCGCGGCCGTGCGGGCCGAGCCGGCTGTCGCCGCGCACCTCGTCGCGGGGCAGCGCTCACGTGAGAAGGCCCACGCCGCCGTGCTCCACGAGCTCGGCCTCGAGCCGCTCCTCGACCTGCGGATCCGTGCGGGGGAGGGGGTCGGGGCCGCCCTCGCGACGGGGTTGGTCAAGGACGCCCTCGCTCTCCGACGAGGGGTGGCCCGCACGTCCGCGGTTTGAGCCCGGCGTGCGTGGACACCTAGTTTGGCGGGGTTGTCCAACCGTCGAACTGCCCTCACGAGGGGCTGGGAGCGAAGCATGTCCACACAGACCTCAGACCGTCCGCCGACCCCGGAGCGGGACTCGAGTCCCGGCGACCGAGCCTTCTTCGGCCACCCGCGGGGCCTGTCGACCCTCTTCTTCGTCGAGCTGTGGGAGCGCTTCTCCTACTACGGGATGCGCGCCATCCTGCTCTACTTCCTC
>JABFXB010000023.1 GCA_013361975.1 Dermatophilaceae bacterium | reverse complement strand
GGGCTCGGCGCCCGGCTCGTCCCGGCGGCGGTGCTCCTCACGTCGGGACTGGTAGCGCTCTACGTCGTGTCGCGCACCATCGGCCTGCCGTTTCACGCGGACGCCGTGCACCAGGGGCTCGGGATGGGTGCGAGCCACCACGGCGGGTCACAGGTGCCCGGCGGCCGGGGCAACGGCATGCCCGTGATCCCGGGCTCCGGGGCCGACGCCGCCGTCGAGTCGGTGGGAGCGCTCGACCTCGTGTGCGTGGTCGCCGAGCTGGGGGCACTCGCGCTCCTCGTCGGCATGCTGCCCGCGGGGCAACGGCGGTGCGTCGGCAACCTCCTCCTCGCCGTCGGCGTGTGCGGCTGGGTGGTCTGGGGTCTGGTGCGCTTCACGTGAGCCGACAGCTGCCGAACCGGACAGGGACGGAACCCGAGGGCAGCTCCACTTCCCTCGGGCGGTCCGACGTCACCGGGATCGCCTCGCCACGGACGGGGCTGCGCGGCGTCCTGGTGCGACACCGTCGGGCGCTGGCGGTCGGTGTCGTGGCCACGGCCCTTGCCGCGACGCTGACCTGGGTGCTGCAACCCGTTCGGGTCACCTCCGACTCGATGACGCCCACCCTGACGCCCGGCGATCAGGTGCTCCTGCTCAAGCAGCCCTGGGCCGGGGCGGTCGGACGCGGCGACGTTGTGGTGCTCGACGGGAGTCGCTGGTCGGAGACGGCCGCCGCCGCCGCGGCCGACGGCGTCGTGGGGCTGTCCCCCGACCGCGTCGACGCGGCGGTCCGCACCGTGCGCGGCACGTCGCTGGTCAAGCGCGTGGTCGGCATCGGTGGCGACACGGTGGAGCTCGACGACGGTGCCCTCGTCGTCAACGGCACGCGCGTGGACGAGCCGTTCGTCGACCTCGAGTCGGTCGACGGCGTGTGGTTCGGACCGGTCACGGTGCCGCGCGACGCGGTGTTCGTGCTGGGTGACGCCCGCGCCACCTCCGTCGACTCCCGCGACCTGGGCGCGGCCGGACTCGACGCCGTCGAGGGCCGGGTCCTCGGCCGGTAGCCCCGGGCACGATGCGCATGATGACGTCGACGACGTATGCCGTGTGGTCGCGCTCCGTTGGGCCGGTGCGGTCCCGCTGCCGACCGGGGTACGTCGCGATCGCCCGACCAGATCTCGCGCACACCGGACGACCCCCGGTAATTGGGACGATTTCCCGTCGCGCAAGAAGGACTGCCCCGATACTGGGCCAAGGGGGAAGTGACGGGGGGCGCGGGGCCCCCGCGAGGGGGGTTCTCGATGACGTCTGATGTCCTACGAGTCCTGGTGGTGGACGACCACCGGACCCTCGCCGACGCGTTGTGCCTCGCGATCTCGGCGGAAGGGGGCATGGAGTGCATCGGAACCGCCCACGGTGCACGAGAGGCCACCGACCTGGTGGCCACGGCCTCCCCCGACGTCGTCGTGATGGACGTGCGGCTCGATGACGGTGACGGCGTCGAGGTCACCCGGACCATCACCAACGACCGGCCCGAGACGCGTGTCGTCGTGCTCACCGCGCACGTGGACGAGTCCCTGTTGACGAGGGCAGCAGATGCGGGGGCCTGCGCGGTGCTGCCCAAGGGTGGTCCGCTGACGGAGCTCATGGAGTCCGTGCGCACCGCTCCGAGGGACGGCTTCGCGGTCCACCCGCTCCTGCTGCGCGCGCTCATCAGCCCGGCCTCGGTCTCTCGCCCCACCCCCGACCTCCTGACGGCTCGCGAGCGAGAGGTGCTCACCCTGCTGGCCGAGGGACGCGACCCCACGACCATCGCGCGGGCGCTCGGCATCTCGGTCCTGACCTGCCGCGGCTACATCAAGAGCCTCCTCGTGAAGCTCGACGCGCACAGCCAGCTCGAAGCAGTGATGGTCGCCCTGCGCCGCAGGCTCATCCAGCTCCCGGACGAGGACTGAGCCAATGCTCGTGAAGACACCACCGAAGACGAAGGCCGTTCCGGTCAGAGCCGCGCGGACCAGCGGCACGTCACCGGCGCAGCTCGACGTGCCGCACCGGGGCCGCTCGAAGGTCGTGCGCGACTCCGTGATCCGGTTCCTGCTCTGGAGCGCTGCGGTGCTCGGCCTCGTGGCTGCGGGCACGCTGCTGCTGTCGACCCCTCTCGCCGAGCGTCTCTCGCTGCGCGAGGCGACGGCCCGGAGCGTGGCCTACGCCAACTCCGTGGTCAAACCCCTGGTCGACAAGAAGGTCCTCGCCGGCGACCCAGGGGCGACGCAGGCCTTGGTCCACCTCATGAGCTCGCGGATGGCGGACGGCTCGATCGCCCACATGAAGATCTGGACCCGCGACGGTCGCGTGCTGTGGAGCGACGAGCCCGGCGTGACCGGCCAGAAGTTCGAGCTCGAGCCCGACGTCGAAGAGCTCTTCGGCACGACCCAGGCGACGGGCCAGGTCTCCGACCTCGACAAGCCGGAGAACGCGCAGGAACGGTCGGAGGAGGAGCTCATCGAGGTGTACGTCGGCTTCCGCGCCGACGACGGCACCCCACTGGTCTTCGAGGCGTACTGGCCGACCGAACGGATCCGCCAGGACGTGAGCGACATCCGCTGGCAGTTCACGACGCTGGGACTCGTCGCGCTGCTGCTGCTCGCGCTCGCACTGCTCCCCCTCGCCCTGTCGCTGGCGCGACGCGTCGACCGGGGACTTGCCGAACGCGAGGAGATGATGGCGCAGGCCCTGTCGGCATCGGACCTCGAGCGGCGGCGCCTGTCACAGGACCTCCACGACGGCATCGTCCAGGACATCGTCGCGCTCGGCTACGCGCTGCCGACGGTGGCGGCCGCCCTGCCGCCCGAGGCCAACGCCGCCCGTGGGCTGCTCGAGCAGGTCCACAAGGATGTCGCCCGGGGCGTCGCGGGCGTACGCGAGCTGCTGACCGACGTCTACCCCGCCGACCTCGAGCACGGCGGTCTCGAGCCCGCCGTGCAGGACCTGGCCGAACGCCAGCGGCGCGCCGGCACCGAGGTGGCGGTGGCCGTGGACTCGCGTCTCGGCGAGCCGCTGGCCGTCGCCCAGCTGACCTACCGCATCGTGCGCGAGGCGCTGCGCAACGTCGCCAAGCACGCCCACGCTGCCCAGGTGGAGGTCACAGCCGGCATCGAGGGCGACCGTGCGACGGTCGAGGTCTGCGACGACGGCGTCGGCCTGGGGCCCGGGGGCGCGCTCGGCCCGGACGGGCTCCCCGGTGGCGAGGGCCACCTCGGTCTGCGGCTGCTGCGCGACACCCTGCGGACCTTCGGGGGCGACGTCAGGATCACGGAGCGGCCGGGCGGCGGCACCGTGCTGCGCGCCACCTTCCCCCTGGCGATGCGACCCGTCTGGTCGCGCTGACCGTCGGACGAGGCGGTTCAGCCGCCCGACACGGCGTTGATGATGTGGACCCGTGCCCCGGCGGGCACCACCGCGCCGATGCCCTCGCCACGCGTGGCGTCCTCGCCGTTGACGAAGACCTTGACGTGCCGACGGATCTGACCGCGCTCGTCGCGCACCTTGCCGTCGAGGATGCGGTGCTCGGCGAAGGCGCGGTCGAGCAGCTCCGCGACGGTCTGGGCGTCGCCGGACGACTCGACCTCGATCTCGGCGACGCCTCCGACGAGGTCGCGCAGCATGCCCGGAAGGATGACGCGAACGGGAGCGGACGGCATACGGAACCCCTTGGAACTCAGACGAGCTGGGCCGCGCGGACCACGAGGACGTCGGGCAGCTGCGTCGCGATGCGCTGGAAGGTCTCACCCTCGTCGGCCGACGCGAAGACGTCGCCGTTGCGCGTGCCGAGGTAGACGCCGACGGGGTCGGCGGAGTCGAGGCCGGCGGCGTCGCGCAGCACGCAGGTGTAGCTGTGGTCGGGCAACCCGGCGGCCTGCCGACGCCACGTGGCACCGGCGTCGTCGGACCGTTGCACCTGCAGCTGCGCGTCGGGTGGGATGCGCTCACCCGCGTCGGCGACGGGCACGACCCAGACGACGCCCGGCCGGGTCGGGTGCGCGAGAACGGTGAAACCGAAGTCCGTCGGCAGGCCCTCGGCGATCGACTGCCAGGACTGCCCGTTGTCGCTCGACCGGTAGACGCCGTTGTGGTTCTGGGCGAAGAGCTCGCCGTCGCCCTGGCCGCGCGCCACCTTGTGCACGCACTGGCCGTACTCGGGGTACTCGTTGTCGGGCATGAAGCCGGCCCGGATGCCGGGGTTGCTGGGCGACCACGTCGCGCCGCCGTCGGCCGAGCGGTAGACCCCGCCGGCGCTCATGGCGACGAGCATCGACTCGGGGTGGCCGGGCTCGGGCACGATGGTGTGCACCGCGCCGCCGCCGAAGCCGGGCTCCCAGGTGGGTCGGTGCGGGTGGTCCCACAGACCCCGGACCAGCTCGTAGCGCTCACCGCGGTCGGTGCTCTTGAAGAGGGCGTGCGGCTCGACGCCGGCCCAGACGACGTCGGCGTCGTTGGGGTCGGGGGTCAGCTGCCAGACGCGCTCGAGCGCGGTGTCGGTGTCGCTCGGGAACGCGAGGGCGCGCTCGGCGCTCTCGGTCCAGGTGCGCCCACCGTCGGTCGAGGCCTGCACGGTCGGCCCCCAGTGCCACGACTTGACCCCGGCGAGCACGGTCGAGCGGCCCTGCCGCGTGTCGATGGCGACGGACGCGACCTCGCTCATGAGGAAGTGCGGGCCCTCGAGAGTCCACTCGGTGCGATCGCTGCTGCGTGCGATCCACAGTCCCTTGCGCGTGCCGATGGCGACGACGGTCTCGGTCATGTTGACAGTGTCCACTATGGGTCTGACAGCGACAAGACCCGCGGGGCGACGGGTGCCGGACCAGGCTCAGCCGGCCGCGGCCCCGCCCGTCGCGACCGCGTTGACGGGAGCCTCGCCGGCGAGCATGGCCTCCACCTGGCGCCGCACGAGCGCCGTGGCCCGCGGACGCATGGCCTGCGTCGCCCCACCGATGTGCGGCGTGATGAGCACACCGGGGGTCGTCCAGAGTGGGTGGTCGGCCGGCAGGGGCTCAGGCTCGGTCACGTCGAGCGCGGCCCGCAGCCGCCCCGCGGCGCACTCGGTCACGAGCGCGTCGGTGTCGACCACGGGGCCTCGGGCCACGTTGACGAGAAGGGCACCGTCCGGCATACGGGAGAGGGTGTCGGCGTCGAAGAGGTCGCGGGTCGCGTCGGTCAGCGGCACGATGACCACCACGACGTCGTGGTGCGGAAGCAGCTCGGGCAGCTCGTCGATGCCGTGCACGTGGGGCACGAGCTCGTCACCGTCGCGGGCGCGCGAGGCGACTGCGGTCAGGGTGACCTCGAAGGGCGCGAACCGACGCGCCACCGCCCGCCCGATCTGGCCGTAACCGACGACGAGCACCCTGCTGTCGGCCAGGGCAGACCGCAGCACGAGGGGCTCCCACGTCGAGCTCGCCTGCGACACGACGAACTTCGGGATCTCGCGAATGGACGCGAGGGTCAGCGCCAGGGCGAGCTCGGCCGTCGACGCGTCGTGCACGCCGGCGGCGTTGCACAACGTGACTCCGTCGGGCACGTCGGGCAGGAACTGCTCGTAGCCGGCGCTCTGCAGCTGCACCACCTCGAGGGCGTCGAGGCCGACGGCGACGTCGGCGAGGCTCAGCCTCGTCATGTAGGGCATGACCGCCAGCCGGATCTCCGCGCCCCGGGGGTGCGGGGCGGCCATGTCCCAGACCACGGTTTCGACGCCGTCGAGGTCGTCGAGCGCCTCGGCGTAGTCGTTCTCGGGCACGGACACGACGAGCGGTGCTGCAGCCATGCGGCCACGCTAGATGACGTGGTCGGGGGCCGGACCACCCGTCCGCGCGCCGGCCACTCGCGGTGCCGACGCCTCACGTCCCCGCGGCTAGGCTCGCGCGGGTGAACCCGCCCTACGTGCTGTCCCTCAACTCGGGCCGTCGCACCCGCCCGCCGGGTGGCGGCTCCCCCACCGCCATCGACAAGAAGCCGGTCGGCTCCTTCGAGGTGCGCGACCCCGGGCCCAAGCACGGCGGTCTGGGCAGCGGCGTGGTGGGAGACGAGATCGGCAAGCCGCAGCACCACGGCGGCGCCCTCCAGGCCGTCTACGCGTACGCCCGCGAGGACCTCGACCACTGGGAGCGGGAGCTCGGGCGGCCCATCTCCCCAGGCGGTTTCGGCGAGAACGTGACCTCGGTCGGCGTCGACACGACGCACGCCCTCGTCGGCGAGCTGTGGCGCATCGACGACGTGGTGCTGCGCGTGGAGGTGCCCCGCATCCCCTGCGCGACCTTCGCAGCCCACATGGGCGTTCCACGCTGGGTGCGTCGTTTCGCCGACGAGGGCCGCACGGGCGCCTACCTGTCGGTCGTGACCCCCGGCCTGGTCCGCACGGGAGCCGCCATCTCCGTCGAGCGGCCCGACCACGACGTCGACCTGCTGCTGCTGTTCCGCGGCCTGATGGGCGACCTCGAGGCGGCGCACCGGGTCCTCGACGCCAACGTGGCCCACCCCGAGGTGCACCAGAGCCTCACCGACATCGTGGCGCGACGCGGCGGTTGACCAGCGTGGTCATCGGCGGCCGTTGGGACACAATGAGGTATGCCGCATCGTTCCCGTCGGATCAGCCGTGCCCTCGTGGGGGGTGTCGTCGTGGCGCTCGGCGCGACGGCGTGCACCGGCTCGACCCCTCAGGCGCCGTCCACGAGCGCCGGCTCGTCGACGGCCGGCAGCACCTCGACGTCGGCCACGAGCACGCCGGTCGAGACGAGCACGGCGAGCCCGCCGAGCCAGCCGGTCCCGCCGAGCCGGGCGACGTCGACGAGCACGCCGCCGGCGAGCACCACCACCCGCGCGACGCCCCCGCCCAGCCAGCCGACCGGACCCGTCACCCTGCTCGGTGGCCTCGACATCGCCTGGTCGGTCGTGGTCCTGCCCGACGGCAGCGCGCTGGTCAGTGAGCGCAACACCGGTCGCGTCCACCACGTTCCGAAGCCCGGCAGCGGCGGCAAGCCCACCGTCGTCGGACGCCTGCCGATCTTCCGCGCCGAGGGCGAGGGCGGGCTCCTCGGGCTCGCGGTGGCCGCCGACTTCGACACCGACCCGGTGCTCTACGCGTACTACACGACCAACAGCGACAACCGCATCGCGGCCCTGCCGTGGCGCGACGGGCGGCTGGGCGAGCCGGAGGTCATCTTCTCCGGCATCCCCAGTGGCCGCCGCCACGACGGCGGGCGCATCGCCTTCGGCCCCGACGGCTACCTCTACGTCGGCACGGGCGAGGCCGGCGACACGGGGCTCTCACAGAACCTCGACTCCCTCGGTGGCAAGATCCTGCGCATCACCAAGGACGGGGACCCTGCCCCGGGCAACCCGTTCGGCGGCTCCCCCGTCTGGTCCTACGGCCACCGCAACGTGCAAGGGCTGGCGTGGGACAGCCGGAAGCGTCTGTGGGCCAGTGAGTTCGGCCAGAACACCTGGGACGAGCTGAACCTCATCGAGGCCGGCCGGAACTACGGCTGGCCCGAGGTCGAGGGGCGGCAGGGCAACCCCGACTTCGTCGACCCGGTGGCGCAGTGGCCGACCGACGACATGTCGCCGAGCGGCATCGCCGTGGGCCCTGACGGGGCCGTCTACATGGCTGCCCTGCGCGGCGAGTCGGTCTGGCGCGTCCCGGTCAACGCCGACGGAACGGCCGGCAGGTCGACCCGCCACCTGAACCGCACCTACGGGCGCATCCGCGACATCCGCTTCGTCGGCAACCGCGTCTGGATCACGACGAGCAACAACGACGGCGCCGACCGGCTCATCTCGTTGCCGCTCTCGGCCGTCGGCGCGGGCTGACGCCTGCGAGATCCGCGCGCACGCAGGCCGCCCAGGGCCCTCTCGCGTGGCTAACCTGACGGCAGGGCTCGCAGCGGCGTGGGCCGTGACGAGGAGGCCACTTCATGGGTTCGTACGACGAGATCCTCGACCAGGTGCCGGTCGACCAGCTGGCCGGACAGCTGGGTGTCGGGAGCGACGAGGTGCGCCGGGCGGCGCAGAGCGCCCTGCCCGCCCTTCTCGGAGGGCTGCACGCCAACGCCTCCGACCCCGCGGCCGCTGACTCCCTGATGGCCGCGCTGTCCGACCACCAGGCCCCGGTCACCGGCCTCGACGACGTCGACGAGCAGGACGGCAGGGCCGTCGTCGGCAACATCTTCGGCGACAACACCGACCAGGTGGTCAGCCGGCTCGGTGGCCTCGGCGGCACCTCCGGTGGCATCGTGCAGAAGCTGCTGCCGATCCTCGCCCCGATCGTGCTGTCGTGGCTCGCCCGGAAGGTCGGGCAGGGTGGCGGGCAGGGGGGCCAGGGTGGCGGGCTCGGGGGTGTGCTCGGCGGCGGCGAGGCCGCAACCCCCACCGGCGGCGGTGCGTCCAGTGGCGGCCCCCTGTTCCCGGGCGGGGCGGGAGCGAGCAGCGGGCCGGTGCAGGCGCCAGGCAGCGCGACGCCTACAGGAGACGCGGCACCGGCCGACTCGAGCGGGGGCTCGAACCCGCTCCAGGACATCCTGGGCCAGGTGCTCGGCGGCGGAGCTCGGACCACCGGGTCGGGTGGCGCCGGCGACATCCTCGGCGGCCTGCTCGGCGGCCTCCTCGGAGCCGGCAAGCGCTAGCCCCCCGACTTCAACCGTCGAGAGGCCACGTCTGGCCGCTCCCGGCCTGTCGAAAGGCCACGTCTGGCCGCTCCCGGCCTGTCGAGAGGCCACTTCCTGCGACCGGAAGTGGCCTCTCAACATCGGGCAGGCGGCCACGAGTGGCCTCTCGACGGTTCTTAATGGAGCTTGGAGAGGATGAGCTCGCGGGCCTTGCCGGCGTCGGCCTGGCCCTTCATCTCCTTCATCACCTGGCCGATGAGCGCACCCGCGGCCTGCACCTTGCCGTCGCGGATCTTCTGCGCCACGTCGGGGTTGGCCCCGATGACCTTGTCGACCGCGGCCTCGAGAGCACTGTCGTCCTGGACGAGCTCGAGCCCGCGCGCGTCGGCCACGGCCGTGGGCGTGCCCTCACCGGCGAGCACGCCGTCGAGCACCTGCCGCGCCATCGAGTCGTTGAGCCGGCCGGAGGTGACGAGCCGGTCGAGCTCGGCGACGTGCGCGGGCGTGAAGCCCAGCCCGGCGGCATACGTGACGATGTCCTGGGCCTCGGCGTTCGCGCGGCGCGACGGCTCACCGAGCCACCACTTCTTCGCGGCGGCGGCGCTCGCGCCGGCGGCGACGGTCTGCTCGATGAGCTCGACGGCGCCGGCGTTGACGACGTCGCGCATCTCGAGATCGCTGTAGCCCCAGTCGGACTGGAGCCGCTTGCGACGAGCCGCAGGGTTCTCTGGCAGCGTCGCGCGCAGCGCCTCGACCGTCTCACGCGGGGGCGCGACCGGCACGAGGTCGGGCTCGGGGAAGTAGCGGTAGTCCTCGGCGTCGGACTTCACGCGGCCCGACGTCGTGATGCCGGTGTCCTCGTGCCAGTGACGGGTCTCCTGGAGGATGGCGCCACCACCGTCGAGGATCGCCGCGTGGCGCGAGATCTCGTAGCGCACGGCCCGCTCCACCGAGCGCAGCGAGTTGACGTTCTTCGTCTCGGTGCGGGTGCCGAGCGGCACGGCCAGCTGCTCGGCCGACGTCGGTTCACCGACCTTCGCGCGCAGCGACACGTTGGCGTCGCAGCGCATCGA
Organism: Dermatophilaceae bacterium; assembly: GCA_013361975.1. Lineage (GTDB taxonomy): Bacteria > Actinomycetota > Actinomycetes > Actinomycetales > Dermatophilaceae > Terrabacter. The sequence goes on along the minus strand of JABFXB010000023.1, from coordinate 85 downwards.
GCCCTGCTCCATCTTCACGTCGCTGACGTCGAGGGCCCGCAGCAGGTCGCGCAGCGCCGAGACGTACGCCTTCGCGACCTCGGGC
>JABFXB010000102.1 GCA_013361975.1 Dermatophilaceae bacterium | reverse complement strand
TCCTCGCCCCGGTCGTCGCGGGCGGCGACCCGCTGGCCGTGGCCGACCGGTGGCGCGACCAGGTGCGCGCCCTGCGCAACGTCGGCGCCACGAGCGCGGGCGCGATGGCGTTGTCGGCCGTCGACGTCGCGCTGTGGGACCTGCGGGGCCGCCTGCTCGACGTGCCGCTGCACCGTCTGCTGGGGTCTGAGCGTGACGCCGTACCCGTCTACGGCTCAGGGGGATTCACGACCTACACCGAGGCACGCACCGTCGACCAGCTCGTCGGTTGGGCACGTCAGGGCGTGCGCTGGGTCAAGCTCAAGATCGGTGAGTCGTGGGGGAGTCGGGTGGAGCGTGACCTCGCCCGCACCGCTGCGGTGGTCGAGGCCGTGGGCGACGGCGTCGAGGTGTTCGTCGACGCCAACGGCGCCTACTCGTCGGGCCAGGCCGTGCGCGTGGGACGCCGTCTCGACGACCTCGGCGTCACCTGGTTCGAGGAGCCGGTGAGCAGCGACGACCTGCCGGGGCTGCGCCACGTCCGCGGCCACGTGATGGCCGACGTCGCGGCGGGGGAGTACGCCGACTCGGTCGACGTGGTGCGCGACCTCTGCGCCTCGGGTGCGCTCGACTGCCTCCAGATCGACGTCACCCGCATCGGCGGGATCACGGCCCTGCAGCGCGCGGCCGCGGTGGCGCAGGCGCACCACCTCGACGTGTCGGCCCACTGCGCGCCGCACCTCAGCGCCACTGCCTTCGCAGCCTTGCCCGGTCTGCGCCACCTGGAGTACTTCCACGACCACGTACGCGTGGAGCACCTCCTCTTCGACGGCCTGCCCGCGCTCGTGGACGGGTCGCTGGTGCTGAACGCCGGCGCGGCTGGACACGGCATGCGGGTGCGCCCCGACTCGGATCGCTGGTCGACCGGCTGAGCGAGAACACGAGCACGCCTGGCGCACAGGCTGACCGGGCTCGAAGACGGATGCCGGCCGCCCCGCCCCGAGGCGGGATGGCCGGCATCCAGCGGGCTGACGACGTCAGCAGGGGATGATGTTGTGCTCCGGGCCGAAGGGGAACTTCGTGATGTTCTCGGCGCCGTCGTCGCCGACGACGAGGATGTCGTGCTCGCGGTAGCCGCCGGCGCCGGGCTCGCCGTCGAGGACGGTGATCATCGGCTCCATCGAGACGACCATGCCCGGCTCGAGCACGGTGTCGATGTCCTCACGCAGCTCCAGGCCCGCCTCGCGGCCGTAGTAGTGCGACAGGACTCCGAACGAGTGCCCGTAGCCGAAGGTGCGGTTCGGGAGCAGGCCGTGGCCGATGTAGATCTCGTTGAGCTCGGCGGCGATGTCCTTGCAGACGGCGCCGGGCTTGATCAGCTCGAGTCCGCGGCGGTGCACCTCGACGTTGATCTCCCACAGCTCGAGGGAGCGGGCGTCGGGCTCGCCGAGGAAGAGCGTGCGCTCGAGCGCCGTGTAGTAGCCCGACGTCATCGGGAAGCAGTTGAGCGACAGGATGTCGCCGCGCTCGAGCTTGCGGGTGGTGGCCCAGTTGTGGGCGCCGTCGGTGTTGATGCCCGACTGGAACCACACCCAGGTGTCGCGGATCTCGCTGTCGGGGAACGTGCGAGCGATCTCGTGGACCATCGCCTCGGTGCCGATGAGGGCGACCTCGTACTCGCTGACGCCCTCGCGGATCGCGGCACGGATGGCCTCGCCGCCGAGGTCGCCGATGCGGGCGCCGTGCTTGATGACCTCGATCTCCTCCGCGGACTTGATCATCCGCTGGCGCATCGCGTCCTGGGCCACGTCGACGAGCTCTGCGCCGCCGAGCACCGCCTGCAGCTTGGCGTGCGCGTCGAGCGAGAGGGTGTCGAACTCGACGCCGACGCGGCGCGGGCTGATGCCGCGCTGGGCCAGGGCCTCCTGGACGCCGTGCTGGAAGTTGTCGCGACGCCAGTCGGTGTAGACGATGTTCTCGCCGTAGCTGCGGCGCCACGGCATACCGGCGTCGATGTTGGCGGTGACGCTGACCTGCTCGGTCGGGGTCACGACCAGCGCGTACGAGCGGCCGAAGTAGGTGAAGAGGAAGTCGGAGTAGTACTTGATGCCGTGGTAGGAGGTCAGCACGACCGCATCGAGTCCCTTGGCCGCCATGATCTGGCGCAGGCCCGAGAGCCGGCGCTCGAACTCGGCGTCGGAGAAGGTCAGGGGGACCTTCGTGCCGTTGTGCAGCTCCTTGAGCCGCTCGAGCTCGCTGACCGACGTGACGGGGGTGGCGATGGACATGGTGGATCTCCTTCAGGGGGTGGTGAATCGGGGGGTGGCGTGAGCCGGGATCAGGTCAGAGGCGGTGCGCAGCTCGGCGCCGATCGCCGCTGCGAGCGCGGCTGAGGTGCGGTCGAGCAGCAGGCGGCCCGCGCTCTCGGAGGCGGCGGCTGCCGAGGAGAGGCAGCCGGAGATCGGGGTGAGCTCCGGGCGGACCGGCAGCCGGTCGTAGCGGGGGAGCTGCGCAGCGGGCAGGTCCATGACGCGCTCGAGGCGGACGAGCTCGGGGTGCAGGTGCAGCATCAGCGAGGTCTCGAGCACGCCTCCGTGCTCGACGTCCCAGCCGGGGAAGGCGCCGCGGTAGATCTCCTCGATCGTCTCGTCGTCGACGAAGTCCCAGTAGGACAGCAGGATCGCCGAGACGTCCTCGCCTCGCTGCTTCAGCTCGGTGGTCGCGAGCTCCACTCCCTCGTAGAGGAACTGGTAGTTCTCGAAGTGGCCGTTGAGGAAGACGACCTGCCGCGCGCCGTGACGGGCGAACTCGAGGGTGAGCGTCCGGGCGATCGCGATGATGGTCGTCGCGTCGAGACTGGTCGTTCCGGCCAGGTGGTTGCCACCGCCGGAGCGCTGCTGCGACTTGTAGCCGTAGACGACGGGGGCGGCGACCACGCCGTCGACGGCCTCGGCGAGCCGGGTGCTCATCGCCTTGGCCAGCAGCACGTCGGTCTGCAGCGGCAGGTGGGGACCGTGCTGCTCGGTCGCGCCCACCGGGACGATGACGGGGGCGCCCCGGCCGATCATCTCGCGGTAGGTGAAGGCGTCGAGCTCCTCCATGAGGACGGTTGTGGGCATGGCTGCTCCTGGGCGGGTGGGTGGTGGGGAGGGTGGTGCTCGCGGGCAGGGGCGAGCGCTCCGGCGGGTGGGGGCGTGGGCGTCCCCACCCGCCGCAGCGACCTGTCAGCTCGCTCAGGTGAGGTGGGACAGCTCAGTGAGCTGCGGGCGCCGTGACCTCGGTCTGCGGCGTGGCCGGCCGGCCGGTGGCGTACGCGTGGTCCTCGTCGTGGGCGCACGCGTCGCCGTGGTCTCGCAGGTAGTCCTCGTCGGCCAGCTCCGTCTTGATGCCGAGCGGGACGCCCTGGTGGATGCGGTCGCGGAACCTCGGGTAGCCGAGGGCCAGGTAGAGCAGCCCGGAGGTCAGCGTGCCGGCCAGCCACGAGAGGTCGACCCCGCCCATGGCCGTCGCGGCCGGGCCCTGGAAGGCCGGCAGGCCGCCGTACATGAACACCCATGTCATGAAGAGGCCGCAGACGAAGGCGACGATCGCCGACCAGTTGACCGCCTTCAGGCGCGTGTCGCGCGGGTTGACGAAGAGGTAGCCGAAGGTCTTGTGCCGCCGCTCGAAGATGAAGTAGTGCACGGCCATGATGCCGCCCCACGTCGCCACCCAGGCGGCGATGGCGATGATCCAGTTGTCGAGCAGCGTCGCGAAGTCCTCGGCGAAGAGGAAGCCGATGACCGCGCACATCGACAGGCAGCCGACGACGACCGAGAGCTTCTTGCGGCCGATGCGGATGTCGAGGGCCTGGAAGGCGACGCCGAACGTGTAGAGGTTGATGATGTTCGTCGCGATGGGGCCGTGGATGACGAGCAGGATCACCGGGATCGCCATGGCGCCGAAGCTCTTGACGACGAGCTCGCCCGGGTCGGCGGTGCCGTGCATCGTGGCGAGGCTGGCACCGAGCACGCCGAGCCACACGACGGGGAGGAACTGGCCGAGCACCGAAGTGAGGTAGAGCTTCCACGGCGGGATGCGCCTGGAGACGAAGCGGGAGTAGTCGGGGGCGTAGGTGAACCAACCGATGCCCCAACCGATCCCGATCGCGGTCATGATGCCCGACATGGCGGCCCAGCGCTCACCGCCGGTCAGGATCTTTCCGGGAGGGCCGGCGTAGCCCCAGTCGATCGGCAGCTGGGTCCACGCGATGATCGACATGACGATGAGCACGAGGATCGTCGGAGGCATCGTGATGCGCTCGAACTTTGCGATGGCGCTGTAGCCGCGGTAGCAGATGCCGACCTGGATGCTCATGATCACGGCGGCGACGCCGATCTTCCACGCGAGGTTCGAGGCGTCCGGGTCGACCCAGCCGATCTTGGCGAAGAGAGCCATGACGAGGTCGAGGATGACCCACGTGTTGACGGCCGACCAGCCGACCGCGACGACGGCCTGGATGGCGGCCGGGAGGTAGGCGCCGCGCCGGCCGAACGCGCCGCGGGCGAGGAGCATGCCGGTGGCGCCGGTCTTCTGTCCGAGCAGCACGAAGAAGCCGAAACCGACCATGCCGATGATGTTGCCGACGACGAGCACCGTCATGGTGTCGGCGAAGCCGAGGCCGAGCTGGATGCCGAGTGCTCCGAGGATCCAGTTGATGGGGGCGACGTTCGCGCCGGCCCAGATCCAGAACTGGCCGGACACCTTGGTGGTGCGGGCGGACTCCGGGACGGGCTGGAGCACGTCCTCGACGGAGTGGGTCACCTCTTCCGAGTGACTCTTGGTGGAAAGGCTCATGTGGGGACTGCTTTCGTCGTTGAAAACCCCTGCGGATGAATGGCCGGCTGCGACAACGGTAGGATCTGCTTTCCCTCCCTTCCAGACTCACACTGTCTCCTCTGGTGGAAGTCCCGGGTGACAAGGTGTCACCACCACTGGGAGGGTGACCGGTATGTCCCTTCTGCTGAGCGAGATCCTCGACAGCGGCGCTCTTGCCCCGGGCGCCCCGCAGGTGGTCGCTGCGCAGCGCGCCGTCGGCACGGCCCGTGTCCGGTGGGTGCACTCCAGCGAGGTGCTCGAGATCGCGCCGCTGCTGTCCGGGGGCGAGCTGCTGCTCACCGGCGGGGTCGCGCTCCTCGCGCTCAAGCCTGCGGCGCAGGTGGAGTACGTCTGGAGCCTTGCCTCGCGAGGCGTCGCCGCGCTCGCCGTCGAGACGGCCGGGTCCGGCCGGCACCTGCCAGCCGAGCTCGTCGCCGCCGCGGAGGAGGCCGGCCTCCCCCTGATCGAGCTGCGCCAGGTGGTCCCGTTCGTCGAGGTGGCGGAGGAGGTCAACCGACGCATCGTCTCCGCTCAGGTGGCGGCCCTCCGCCTTGCGGACCAGCTCTCGCAGGCACTCACCGAACGGCTCGCGAGCTCGGGCACCGCTCTCGAGCCGCTGCTGGGCGTCATCGCCGAGACGCTCGGAGTCCACGTCCGCGTGCTGGACACCCGCGGTGGTCTGCTCGGCCAGGCCGGTCCAGAGCCGGACGCGACGGCGGAGCCGCTCGGTGCTGAGCTGTCGGTCAGCGGGATCGGTGTCGCCCACCTCGAGCTGCTGGGCAGCCCAGACGCCGACGTGGCGACCCAGGAGACCCTGGAGACGGTTCTCGCCAGGGTGCGCAGCATCGTCGCGCTGGCGCTCGCACGGCACAGCAGGCCCAGCCTGGTCAGGCTGGCAGAGGACGAGCTCGTGCGGCTCATCGGGGCCGGCGGGGGAGGAGAGCGCCTCCTCGAGCTGTGCCAGGCGAGTGGGATCGACCCTGAGCAGCCCCTGGTCATGGCGGTGGTGCGACGACCGGCGGACGGGCACATCGACACGGAGCAACGCACGCGACGCGCCCTGCCGGCCTCTCTCGTCGTCGCCCACGGGGATTGGCTCGAGATCCTCATGCCGCTCAAGGCGGCCACGCAGGCCGAGCGGGCACGTGCTCTCACGGCGCTGCGGGCAGCTGTCGCGGGCACCGGTCTCACGGGCGCACTCGGCCCCACGGCCCCGACGGTGCGGCAGGCCTCGTTCTCCCTCGCGGAGGCGCGCACGACCTGGCGCCTCGGCCGATCGGCGAAGGGCACGGCTGCCGTCCACGACGCCTCCGACTTCCTCGTCGAGCGGATGGCCGAGAGGTCGCTGCCGCGCAGCGTCGTCGACGCCCTCGTCGAGGAGGCGCTCGGCGAGCTCGTGCGGCTCGACCAGCGGTCCGGCGCAGAGCTGGTGCGCACCCTCGACGTGTGGATCTCCACGGGCTGCAACGCGACCGAGTCGGCGCGGCTGCTCTTCCTCGAGCGGCAGTCGCTGCACAAGCGGCTGCGCCGGATCTTCCAGGTGCTCGGTGGCGACCCACGGGGGCGCGGCCAGCTCGCCGCGCTGGCGCTCGCGGTCCGGCTGGTGCGCGGGGGCGCCCAGCTGCGCGACGACCTCCGCCAGTGACGGCCACGCGCCCGTGACAGCGAGGTCGACGGGCGGTCGGGGCCGTCAGAGCACGGCGCGGACCGCCTCCTCGAAGTGCTCGACGTGCGAGGCGGCGAGCTCGGCGGCGCGGTCGGCGTCCTTGGCCACGATCGCCTCGAGCAGCGTCACGTGCTCCTTGATGTGCTCCGAGACGGACGGCAGCCGTTCGAGCACGAGGCACCAGATGCGGGTCGCCAGGTTGTCGAGCCGGACGAGCGTCTCCTCGAGGTGGGGGTTCTCGGCGGCGCGGTAGATGAGCCGGTGCACGTCGATGTCGTACTCCATGAGCGGGCGCTTGTCGTCGGGCTCGTCGCCCATGGATCCGATCTGTCGCGCCTTCTCGGAGAGCTCGGCGCGGATGTCGGCCCGCGCGACGAGGGCGGCGCGACGGGCTGCGAGCGGCTCGAGGACGTGGCGCATCTCGGAGATGGCGGCAAGGTCCTTGATGTCGACCTGGGTCGCGAAGGTGCCCCGTCGGGGGTAGGAGACGACGAGGTGGTCGAGCTCGAGCTTCTTGAGGCTCTCGCGGATGGGCGTGCGTCCGATCCCGAGGTCGCTGCCGAGCTGGGCCTCGTTGATCGGGGCGCCGGGCGCGATGTCGAGCATGACGAGCCGGTCGCGCAGCACGTGGTAGGCCTGCTCGGCGAGTGAGCCGTACGCCAGTGCGGGCGCCGTCGCGGTCATGGGTCCTCCCGGGTCGGTTGCGAAGGTCTCGCGGTCGGGCTCTCAGATCTCCTCGGACAGACCGTTGACGGCCCGTCGCCTCAAACATACTATTGCGATCTGGATGATATATCAGTCATCGACAACAAGGACATCAACTTCCGGAGGGCTTCATGTCCCAGCTCACCAGCACGCCGCCGGCCCACGCCACGCTGCTCGACGAGGACCTTGCGCAGCTCGATCCCGAGATCGCCGCAGCCATCGGTGCCGAGCTCCGCCGCCAGCAGGGCACCCTGGAGATGATCGCCTCGGAGAACTTCGCCCCCGTCGCGGTCATGCAGGCCCAGGGATCGGTGCTGACGAACAAGTACGCCGAGGGCTACCCCGGCCGCCGCTACTACGGCGGTTGCGAGCACGTCGACGTCGTCGAGTCGCTCGCGATCGAGCGGGTCAAGGCGCTCTTCGGGGCGGCATACGCCAACGTCCAGCCGCACTCGGGCGCGCAGGCGAACGCGTCCGTGATGCACGCCCTGCTCACCCCCGGCGACGCGATCCTCGGCCTCGACCTCGCGCACGGCGGCCACCTCACCCACGGCATGCGGCTCAACTTCTCCGGTCGGCTCTACGACGTCGTGGCCTACGGCGTACGCGAGGACACCCACGTCGTCGACATGGCGGAGGTCGAGCGGCTCGCCCGCGAGCACCGGCCGAGAATGATCGTCGCGGGCTGGTCGGCCTACGCGCGACACCTCGACTTCGCCGAGTTCCGGCGCATCGCCGACGCCGTCGGCGCGTACCTCTTCGTCGACATGGCCCACTTCGCCGGGCTCGTCGCGGCCGGCCTGCACCCCTCGCCGGTCCCGCACGCGCACGTCGTCTCGTCGACGACGCACAAGACGCTGGGCGGTCCGCGCGGTGGCATCATCCTCACCAACGACGCCGACATCGCCAAGAAGGTCAACTCGGCTGTCTTCCCCGGGCAGCAGGGCGGCCCGCTCGAGCACGTCATCGCAGGCAAGGCCGTCGCCTTCAAGGTCGCCGCGAGCGACGAGTTCCGCGAGCGGCAGCGACGCACGCTCGCGGGCGCGGCGATCCTCGCGGACCGCCTGACCCAGCCGGACGTCACCGACGCCGGCATCGGGGTCGTCTCGGGTGGCACGGACGTCCACCTGGTCCTCGTCGACCTGCGCCACTCACAGCTGGACGGCCGGCAGGCCGAGGACCTGCTCCACTCGGTCGGCATCACCGTCAACCGCAACGCCGTGCCCTTCGACCCCCGGCCGCCGATGGTCTCCTCGGGCCTGCGCATCGGCACCCCGGCGCTCGCCACCCGCGGCTTCGACGAGGCCGCCTTCGCCGAGGTCGCGGACGTCATCGCCATGGCGCTCGCCGGCGACGGCTCCGACACGACGCTCGCGGCACTGCGGGCCCGCGTCGACGCCCTCGCGGCCCGCTTCCCCCTCTACCCGACCCTCGAGAAGGTGCAGTGACGATGAACCAGCGAGAGCTCCCCGAGCACCCCGACTTCCTCTGGGCCAACCCCGAGCCGAAGCGCAGCTACGACGTCGTCATCGTCGGCGCCGGCGGCCACGGGCTCGCCACGGCGTACTACCTCGCCAAGCACCACGGCATCACGAACGTGGCTGTGCTCGAGCGAGGTTGGATCGCCGGCGGCAACATGGCCCGCAACACGACGATCATCCGCTCGAACTACCTGTGGGACGAGTCGGCCGCCATCTACGAGCACTCGCTCAAGCTGTGGGAGGGCCTCGAGGACGAGCTCGGCTACGACGTCTTCTTCTCGCAGCGCGGTGTGCTCAACCTCGCCCACACCCTGCAGGACGTCCGCGACTCGGTGCGCCGCGTCGAGGCGAACCGCCTCAACGGTGTCGACGCGGAGTGGGTGGACCCGCTGCAGGTCAAGGAGCTGTGCCCGATCATCAACATCGGTGACGACATCCGCTACCCGGTGATGGGTGGCACGTACCAGCCGCGCGCGGGCATCGCCAAGCACGACTGGGTCGCGTGGGGCTACGCGCGCCGGGCGAGCGATCTCGGGGTCGACATCATCCAGAACTGCGAGGTGACCGGCTTCGTCATCGACGGCGGACGGGTCACGGGCGTCGAGACGAGCCGGGGGCGCATCAACGCGGGCAAGGTCGCGCTCTGCGCCGCGGGGCACACGTCGGTGCTGTCCGAGCTGGCGGGCTTCCGCGTGCCGATCCAGTCGCATCCGCTGCAGGCCCTCGTCTCCGAGCTGCACGAGATCATCCACCCCACCGTCGTCATGTCGAACCACGTGCACGTCTACGTCTCGCAGGCGCACAAGGGCGAGCTCGTCATGGGCGCAGGCATCGACTCCTACAACGGCTACGGGCAGCGAGGCTCGTTCCACGTCATCGAGCACCAGATGTCGGCGGCCGTGGAGCTCTTCCCCGCCTTCTCGCGCGCGCACCTGCTGCGCACCTGGGCCGGCATCGTCGACGTGACCATGGACGCCTCGCCCGTGATGGGCACCTCGCCCGTCGACGGGATGTACGTCAACTGTGGTTGGGGCACAGGCGGATTCAAGGCCGTGCCCGGCGCCGGTTTCGCCTACGCGCACACCATCGCCACCGACGAGCCGCACGAGCTGAACCGTGGCTTCGGCCTCGACCGCTTCGTCAGCGGCGCCCTCATCGACGAGCACGGCGCCGCAGCCGTCGCCCACTGACCGTCAC
>JABFXB010000073.1 GCA_013361975.1 Dermatophilaceae bacterium | reverse complement strand
ACTGCGGCGAACTCCGCGAGCGTGAACGACTGGTCGCCGCCGAGCTCGTAGACGGCGCCGTCGTGGTCGCCGCCGGCGAGCACCGCCGCGGCCGCCGCCGCGTAGTCGGCACGCGTCGCCGCGCTGACCCGGCCATCGCGCGCCGCGCCGAGGACGGCGCCGTGCTCGAGGATCGTCGGCAGCTGGCCGGTGTAGTTCTCCAGGTACCAGGAGTTGCGGAGCAGGGCGTACGTCAGGCCGGACCCGGCGAGCAGCTCCTCGGTCGCGCGGTGCTCGGCCGCGAGCGCCAGGTCGGAGGAGTCGGCGCGGGTGATGCTCGTGTAGGCGACGAAGCCCACACCGGCTCGCTTCGCGGCCTCGACCACGTTGGTGTGCTGAGGGATCCGAGCGCCGACGTCGCTGCCGGAGACGAAGAGCAGGCGGTCGACACCGGCGAAGGCCGCGTCGAGGGATGCCGGGTCGTCGTAGTCGGCGCGGCGCACCTCGACACCACGCTGGGCCAGGTCGACGATCGACTCGGTGTTGCGAGCGGTGGCGACGATGCCGGTGGCGGGCGTTCCGCCGTCGAGCAGGGCCTCGACGACGAGGCGGCCGAGGTGGCCACTGGCACCGGTGACGAGAAGGGTCATGACGTTCCTTTCGAAGGGCTGGACACCCACCAGAACGACCGACCCCCCGACATACTTCCCAACAGTTAGTACCCACTTTGAGGTAAGGTACTGACGTGACAGTTAGTCAGACGCTGCGCGACTACTTCCCGGATGCCGTCTACGCATCGGGGTGCCCCAGCCGGGTCGTGCTCGACCACGTGACGAGCAAGTGGGGCACGCTCGTCCTCCTGGCCCTGTCGGAGGGCGAGCCGCTGCGGTGGAGCGAGCTGCGCCGACGGGCCGAGGGGGTCAGCGAGAAGATGCTCGCCCAGACGTTGCGCCTGCTCGAGGCCGACGGTCTCGTGCACCGTGAAGCGCGCCCGGTCGTGCCGCCGCACGTCGAGTACTCCCTGACCCGACGCGGGGCCGAGCTCGCCGAGCGCATGGTGCCGCTCATGCTGTGGATCGTCGAGAACGCGCCCGACATCCTCGCCGACTCCGAGTCGGCTGCGGCAACCGCCGCGGCGCGCTAGACGTTGAGCCGGTAGCCCCTGCGCACGACGGTCTGCACGAGGTGCCGGTCGGGCAGCGCGGACCGCAGCCGGCTGACCGCCATGTCGAGAGCGTGCTCGTTCTCGGCATCGGGCAGCTCGTCGAGCAGCCGCTCCCGGCTCAGCACCGCCCCCGGATCCGACATGAGCGCCGCGAGCATCGCCCGCGGCCCACGCGCCAGGGTCACGGTCTGCCCACCGAACGTCACGACGCGGCCGTGCACGACGAGGGGCCCGAGCGCCGTCTCCACCTGCTCGACGCCGTTGACGGTGAGGTGCTCGATGACGGTGCGGATGAGCGCGCCCATCCGGAAGCGCTCGGGCACGATCGGGGTGATGCCCAGGTCGAGCAGGGGCGCCGCTGTCACGGGTCCGACGGCCGCCGCCGTGACGCCGCACCGCAGCGCGTCGACGAGCACCCCGTCCATGCCGAGCTGCGCTGCGGCAGAGACGAGTCCGTCGACCGCAGGTGCAGACGTGAAGGTCACGACGTCGACCTCGCGGGCGGCGACCGCAGCGACCAACCGACCGAGCCGGCTCTCGTCCGAGGGACGCACCCACCGGTAGGGCGCGACGGTCAGCACCGAGGCACCGGCGGAGCGCAGCCGCTCCAGCTGCTCGACGTCCTCGTGCCCGTGCAGCTGCACCGCGACCCTCTTGCCGCGCACGCCGGCGTCGAGCACGAGGCCGATGGTCGACGCGGTGCGCTCGTCGTGGGCGATGCCGTCGTCGTCGTGACCCGCCGCGCGCACCGCACCCCGCGCCTTGGGGCCGCGCACGATGATCCGCGCGGCGTCGAGCGTGCGAGCCAGGTCCTCCCCCAGTCCGGCTGCGTCGGCGGCCTCGACCCACCTGCGGAAGCCGTAGGCGGTCGTCACGACCACGACGTCGGGGCGGCACTCGATGACCGCCCGGGTGTCGCTGATGAGGATCGCGTCCTGCTCGACGGGGGCGATGCGCACGGCCGGCGCGTGCAGCACCTCGGCGCCGCGTCGCACGAAGGCGTCGATGAGGTCGTCGGATCGGCGGTCCGAGGTCACGGCGATGCGGAATCCCGCGAGCACCGGACCGCTCGGCTCTGGGCGGGCCGACTCCCCGGCGTCGGCGTCGGGTCCCGTCAGCTCGGCAGACCAGTCCGTACGCGGGTGCGTCCTGGGCGTGGGGGCCG
>JABFXB010000437.1 GCA_013361975.1 Dermatophilaceae bacterium | reverse complement strand
CCGGGTGGAGCGACAAGGAGGGCGGCGGCCGGCGTGTGACCGCCGCCCTCCCCAGCGGTGTTCAGCCCGCCTGCGGCGCGGTGCCGGCGAGGCGCTGCTGCTTGATGACGCGGTCGATCGCGTCGTTGGCCGTCTGGGTCGCCTTCGCGATGTCGGCCTTGCCCTTCATGACCGACTCGATCGCCGTCGAGAAGGCGAGGGAGATGTCGAACGGGTAGGCCGGCTCGGCCTTGCCGTGGGCGACCACCTGCTCGCTGATGACCTTCATGAACGGGTCGGCGGTCGCGTCCTTGTCACCGGCCAGCGCCTCGTCGACCGACGTACGCACGGTGTACTTGGAGAAGCCGCTCTGCTTGAAGAAGTCGGACATGATCGCCGGGTCGCCTGCAAGCAGGTAGTCGACGAACTTCGCCGCCGCCTCCTTGTTCTTCGACTTGGAGTCGACGGTGAGCGTCCAGCCACCGAGCGTCGCCGTGGGCTTGCTCGGGTCGCCGTCGACCGAGGGGAACGCAGCGACCGCGGTGTTCGCGATCATCTTCGGGTAGCTCTGCTTGAGCTGGCCGACGGCCCACGAGCCGTTGGCCATCATCGCGACCTGGCCCTGCCCGTACGGCGTCGCGTCGGGGTAGCCGACCTTCGGCTGCTGCGGCATCCAGCCCTTCTGGAAGAGCGTCTGGTAGAGCTCGAAGAGCTTCGTGTAGCACGGGTCCTTGGCGTTCGCCGCCGACCAGTCGTCGTTGATCGGCAGGTGCCCGCAGGCGTTGTACTGCAGGCCCCAGCTCGACCAGCCGAGCTCGGGAGCGACGGAGGCGATCGTCATCCCCTTGACGTTGCCGTTCGTGAGCTTCTCAGCCCACGTGAGCAGCTCGGCCCATGTCTTCGGCGGGCTCTTCGGGTCGAGACCCGCGGCCTTGACGAGGTCGGTGCGGTAGTAGAGCACCGTCGAGGGCTCGACGAGCATCGGGTACGCGTAGTGCTTGCCGGCGACCTGCACGAAGTTGCTGACGTTGGGCTTGAGGTCGCTCCACGCCTTGTCGGGGATGAGCCCGTCGAGCTGGGCGAACTGACCGTTGGCGACGCCGGCGGGGATCCCGCCGTAGTTCGTGGTCGCCACGTCGGGCTGCGTGCCGGCGGCTTGGGCGGCCTTGAGCTTCTGGGCCCACGTGTCGGCCGGGACGACCTGCAGCTTGACCTTGACGGCCGTCTGCGAGGCGTTGAACTTGTCGACGTACGACTTGAACCACTTCTGCTGGTACGGCTCGAACTGCTGCTGCCAGAAGGTGATCTGGGCCGTGCCGCCGCTGCCCGCGTTGCCGCCTGTGCTGCCGCTCCCTCCGGAGCCGCTGCAGCCGGCGAGAACGAGGGAGGCGGACACTGCCGCCGTTGCGACGAGGATCGTGAGTCTCCGTTGACGCATGGTCCTTGCTCCTCTTTCCATGGTTGGTGCTGCTGTGTTCGTTGCGGCTCGTGGTCGAGCCTCGTCGGTGCTGCAGTGCTTCAGGCTGTTCGCCGCTTGAGGTCGGCGCGGTACCAGAAGACGTTGTAGGGGCCCCACTGCGAGATCGTGAAGTAGACGGTGCGACCGCCGTTGGTCACGTACCGGGGGTGCAGGTAGGGCGAGTAGAGGCCGGGCAGGTCGGCCTGGGTGACGAGGGGCTTGGGATCCCCCCACGGGCCCCAGGGGGTGAGGCCCTCGCGGATGACGGCCGACTCCTCGGCGCCGTCGGTGCAGGTCATGACCCAGCGGTGCAGGTAGTCGGACCACATGACCGACAGCTCGCCCACCGTGCCCTCGATGACCTGGTGCGCCTTGGCCGGGTCGCTCCCCCAGACGGGCTCACCGTCCTCGACCGCGGTGAGGTACTCGTAGGCGTCCTGCCGCTCGACGTCGGCCTCGGCGACGCGCATGAGCGCGACGCCGCCGAAGCGGCCGTGCGTGACGCCCCAGAAGTAGAGGACGCCGTCGAGGTTGGTGACGCTGACCTGGACGAAGTTCGAGGTGCCGCCCCAGCGGGGCGACGCGAGCGGCGTCCAGGTCTGGCCCTGGTCGGTCGACCGGGCGAGGCCGGCGTAGTTGGTCTCCCACTCCCCCGGGTCGCCCCAGTGCCTCACGGACATGTACGCCAGATACATCGCCCCGTTGGCGGCGAAGCCGTAGGTCGGGATGACCGTCATCTCGTCGTCGTCGACCTTCTTCCCCGGGATGAGCTCCTTGGCCCGGCCCCGGTCGTCGAGCACGTAGCCACCGAAGGTGATGCCGTCGGTCGGGTCCGTGTCGGTCGTCCAGGCGAGGGCGTTGGAGCGCCACTCGGTTCCGCCCCCGCCGAACTGGTCGGCCGCGCGTGCGCCGAACGTGTCACCGAAGACGAACCACGTCCTGCCGTCGGCGTCGAACATCGACCCGAGATCCTGCCCGACGACCTCGACGTCGGCAGTGCGGTTCATCGAGTCGTGACCGGTCAGCTGCGCCACCTTCGTCAGCCCCTCGACGCCCTCGAGGACGAAGGCCGCCCCGGGCTTGGCGTCGACGCGCGGACCGGTGGGCGCGGGGGTCGTCGGAGACGTCGAGCACGCCGTGACCCCGACGAACGTGAGGCAGGCGATGCCGGCGGTGACGCCGAGGGTGACCCGCACGTCAGACCGCCACGTCGCCGCACAGGTGCACGCGGATGCCGAGCGCGTCGAACATGGCGGCCTTGGCCGTGAGGGCCTTGTCGGCGGTCTCGGCATCCGGGGCGTAGACGACGTTGAGGTGGTTCGCCTTGTGCCGGCCCATGAACTGGTCGCGGTCGACGCCGTGCAGGACCGCGTGCATGATCGGCCACTGCTTGTCGGTCGCCTCGAGGCGGCGCTGGGTCTCCTCCGCCGGCAGCTCGACGGCCGAGGCGCGGCCGAGATCGACGTGGAGCGCGCCGTCCATGATGAACACGCGCGACCACACGACCTCACCCGGCTTCGAGACGCCGGAGAGCGTGCCGCCGCCGAGCGGGAAGAACATCGGTGGCTGACGCATCGAGTACGACTTGTCGTAGCCGCCGTTGTGCGAGGCCGGCACCGATCCGGAGATCTCGAAGACCCAGACGAACTGGTCGCCGTACGTCTCACCCCACCGCACGTCGTGCAGCGTCGTCGCGGGGTCGAGGCCCATCGCGTTCCACACCCGGTTCGTCACGAGGGCGTCGACGGCCACGCCCCAGTCCACCTCGTTGAAGTGCGGGAGCGGCTCGCCGGCATACAGCTCGCGGCTGCCGTCACGGCTCCGGACCGGCGGGCGCTCGCGGTTGTTGAGCAGTCCCTCGACGAGGTCGCTCGCGGGCACGGTGTCCTTGAGGCCCTGCTGGTACTGGATGCCGACCGCGTCGAGCCCGAAGTCGTCGGCGATGCGCAGGGCGGCGACGTACATCCGGAACTGGCTGAGCAGCTGGGCCTCGGTGAGCTCGGTCGCCTCGTCGGTGCCCAGGTGGAAGGTGAGTCCGGCGTCCTGGAGCCAGGTGTAGACCGACCGTGCCTCGTCGTCGCCGACCCGGTTCATCTCGGCGACGAGGGCGCTCTGCGACAGCCGCTCCTTGTAGATGCCGAGCGGGTTGAGCAGCTCGTCGTCGAAGATCGCGTTGTACATCCCCATGCAGCCCTCGTCGAAGACGCCGAGGACGGCCTTGTCGCGGCGCAGTTGCTCGGCGAGCGCTCGGCCGAGCTCGGTCTCAGCGGATGCCGGCAGCTGCGGGAGGTCGCGCACGTGGCTGTCGTCGTGGGTGACCCGGCCGTCGCTGAGCCACGTCTTGAGGCCGTTGCGAGCCCACTCGTCGGTGAAGTCCTCGCTCCAGAGGATCGAGTAGTCGATCCCGGCCTTCGTCATCGAGCCGGCCAGGTTGAGCAGACCCACGAGCCCCGGGAACTGGCCCGACCAGTTGGCGACGACGAGGATCGGGCCCTCGTGCGAGCGCAGGCCCGCGAGCACGTGGTGGCTGTACTGCCAGACGGCCTCGACGACGACGAGCGGCGCCTGCTTGGGGATCCCCTTGAAGACCTCGATGCCGCGGCGCTGGCTGTCGATGAAGCCGTGACCGGTCACCGGGTCGACGTCGTGGGCGCGCCTGACCGTCCACCCCTGCGCCTCGACGGCCGCGGTGAAGTGGGCCTCGAGCTGCTGCTGGGTGGGCCAGCACGTCGTGTTGGCCGACAGGCGCAGGTCGCCGCTCGCGACGGTCCAGACGACGCCGGGCTCGAGGGCTGGGGCCTCGGGGACGGCGGGGACGGCATACGTGGTCATGGGGGTCCTTCCGGGTGTCGGGGAGGGTGGTCAGGCGCGGCTGGCGGCGGGCAGGGGGCTCCGCGCGTCGTCGTGCTGGATCTCGGTGAGGGCGTGGGTGACGTCGACGGTGCCGGCGTAGAGGCGCCGGTAGAGCGCGTAGAGCTCGTCGTAGCGCTCGCGCCGCTCGGGGTCGGCGATGGTGCGGCCGGCGGGCGGGTTCCAGGCCGACGTGTCGGTGCCGGTGGCGCGCGCGGCGAGCATCGCGCCGCCGTAGGAGGCGCCGACCGTGTGAGTCGGCACCACCTGGTCGCGCCCGGTGACGTCGGAGACGATCTGAGGCCAGAGGTCGCCCTGGGTGCCGCCGCCGACGGCGACCACACGGTCGATGGTCGCGCCCGCATCCATCATCGTCTCGATGTTGTGCCGCACCCCGAAGGCGGTCGCCTCGAGGGCGGCGCGGTAGAGGTCGCCGCGGGTGTGCGACAGGGTGAGGCCGGCGACGACGCCACGGGCGTCGGGGTCCATGATCGGGGTCCGTTCCCCCGCGAAGTAGGGCAGCACGAGCAGGCCGTTCGAGCCGGGGCGGCTCGCGGCGGCCTCGGTGAGGAGGTCGACGTGCCCGGCCCCGACGAGGTCGCTGATCCAGCCGGCGAGCGCGCCGGTCGTCGACATGCCGCCGGCGAGGCTGCGCGTTCCGCGCAGGGCCCCGACCGGGCCCCAGAGGCTCGGCTCGGTCACGGGCTGGTCGACGGTGTTGACGAGGAACATCGTCGAGCCGTACATCAGCATGAGGTCGCCGACGCCGTGTGCGTTCACGCTGATGGCCTCGGCCCAGGCGTCGATCGTCCCGGTGGTGACGGGGAGGCCCGCAGGCAGGCCGGTGCGGGCTGCAGCCGCGGGGGTCACGAACCCGGCGACCTGGTCGGCCCACTGCAGGCGGGGGAGGTCGATCCCGGGCGCGCACAGAGACGCCCAGGGTGCGTACCAGCCGCACGCGTCGACGTCGTACATCGGCGTGCACTGGCTGGCGGAGTGGTGGTCGAGGACATATGAGCCGGTGAGGTGGCGCACGAGCCACGAGCTCGGCATGTAGAGACGGCGAGCGCGGGCGTACGCCTCCGGCTCCTCCTCGGCGACCCAGCGGACCTTGGCACCGGCGGCCTGGCTCGTCAGGACGGAGCCACCGCGTCGAAGCATCTCTGCAGAGCCGAGCGACGCGGTGAGGTAGTCGATCTGTCGCCCCGACCGGGTGTCGACCCCGTAGAGGATGGCGGGGCGCACGGGCCGGTCGTGCTCGTCGGCCAGCAGGACGCAGGGCCCCATCCCGCTGACGCCGACCGCGCGGATGTCCACTCCACCGGCGAAGGCCGAGTCGCTGAGCTCGCGGGCGATGGCGACGAACTCGTCCCACCACACGTCGGCGTCCATCTCGACCCAGCCGGGCCGCGGCCGCGAGACCGTGTGGCTTCGCGTCGCGGTCGCGAGGACGTCACCGGACGCGTCGACGAGCACCCCCTTGCTCGAGGAGGTCCCGATGTCGACACCGAGGGTCGCAACGCTGCGCATGACGGCGAGTGTGTCAGAAATCGATTTCTCACGCAAGGAATTCGAGGAATCGTTTTCCGACCATGACGCGGCACCGCCCGAAAGAGACCGCCGGTGGCGCCCCGCGATGTCGGCGGGACCTGGACGACGCAGGGCCCGGGATGGCTCCAACCATCCCGGGCCCTGTGGCCGCATCCGGCGCGGCGCCAGTTCTGCTACTGGTACAGCACGGCACCGATCTTCGGGTCGTCGATGTTCGACTTGTCGTACCAGTAGTACCCGGTGTCGATGGTCTTCTCCAATGGCTGGTCCTTGATGGCCTTCATGGCCGCCTTGACGAGCTCCTCCCCCATGCGAATGGGGTTCTGGGTGATGGCGCCAGCCATCACGCCGGACCTGATGGCGTCCGTCTGGGCCTTGCCCGAGTCGAAGCCGACGATGGTGATGCCCTTCTTACCGGATTCCTCGACGCCCTTGACGACGCCGATCGCCGAGCCCTCGTTGGAGCCGTAGATGCCGGCAACATCGGGGTTGGCGGCGATGATCGACTTGGTGATGTCGGCGGACTTGGCCTGGTCACCGTCGCCGTACTGAACCGGCAGGAGGGTGATGTTCGGGGCGTTGGCCTTCATCCAGTCGATGAAGCCGTCACGACGCTGCTGGCCGGTGAGGCTGGTCTGGTCGTGGACCACCATGGCCACCTTGCCCTTGCCGCCGAGCAGCTGGGCCATGTGCTTGGCCGCCTCGGCCGCCGCGGCCTTGTTGTCCGTCGCCGCGGTCGTCAGGGGGATGTCTGACTCGACCCCGGAGTCGAAGGCGATGACCGGGATGTTCTGCGACTTCGCCTGCTGGAGAAGGCCTTCTGCCGCCTTGGAGTCGAGCGCGGCGAATCCCAGAGCCGCAGGCTTCTTCGCGATGGCATTCGTCAGCATCGTGACCTGGGCCTCCACGTCCTTCTCCGTGGCCGGGCCCTCGAAGGTGATCGTTGCGCCCTCCTTCTCGGCCTCCTGTTCGGCGCCCTTCTTCACCGCCTGCCAGAACTGGTGCTGGAAGCCCTTGGACACGATCGCGATGTAGGGCTTGTCGCCTCCACCGGATCCGGATCCGGTCGAACCACCAGTGGTGCTGCCACAGGCGGCGAGCCCGATGGCGAGCATCGAGGCGACCGCCGCCGTCACGAGCTGACGTCTGCGCATGGGTACTGCTCCTTTGCAATCTCGACCCCGGGACGGGGCTCTTGGGTTCCGGTTCGCACCGGGGATCAGGCGGCCGCCTTCTTGCGTGCCTGGTCGGCATAGACGGCGACGAGGATGACGACGCCGAGGATGACGTTCTGCCACTCCTGTGGGATGGACATGAGCTGCAGGCCGTTGTTCAGGACCGAGATGATCAGGGCGCCGATGATCGTTCCCACGATCGAGCCCTTGCCGCCCGAGAGCGACGTGCCGCCGATGACGACGGCTGCGATCGCCTGCAGCTCGTAGCCGGCCCCCGTGGCGGGCTGCGCCGACCCGAGGCGGGCCGAGATCATGACCCCGGCCAGACCGGTGAAGAGGCCCGCGAGCGTGTAGATGACGATCTTCCACCTCGAGACGTCGATGCCCGAGAGCGCCGTGGCCTCCTCGTTGCTGCCGATGGCGAAGGTGTAGCGGCCGAGTACGGTCCGCCTGACGAGCACGCCGGCGACGATGGTGGCCACCGCGAGGACGAGGACGGCGTTGGGGAACTGCAGGCCCGGGATGAGGCTTCCCGTCGACAGCTGGAGGTAGCCCGGGGAGTCGTTGAAGTAGATCGGGGCGCTGTGGGAGACGACGAGGGCCAGACCCTGGGCCACGAGCATCATGGCGAGCGTCGAGATGAACGGCGGCAGCCCGAGCCGGGCCACGTTGAACCCGTTGACGAGGCCGATGAGGCCACCGAAGAGGATGGCGAGCAGCACACCCACCGGCCACGGCAGGCCCCAGGTGACGACGAAGGTTCCGGACATGACGGCGCACAGAGCCATGCCGGTGCCGATCGAGAGGTCGATGCCGCCGGTGATGATGACGAACGTCGTGCCGAGGGCCAGGAGTCCGATGACCACGGTGGAGAAGAGGACGTTCGTGATGTTGCCGAACGTCATGAAGATCGGGTCCGCCGCGGTGAAGAAGAGTGCGATGACGATGAGGCTGGCGAAGGCCAGGAGCTGCTGCAGCCGGTCCCGGAGGGTGCGCGCCGTCGGCATCCTGGAGGTCGGCGTGGCGGTGTGCTCGGAGGTGGTGGTCATGAAGACTGTCCTGCCTGGTCGGCGTCGGCCCCTGGGCGGGCCTCGGATTGGGGGGCTGCATGGTGGTCCGCGTGAGGACCGACGTCGGAGGCGGCTGGGACATCCGGCGGTGGCAGGTGCAGCTCGGCCGCGTCCGCGGCGGACTCGTCCGGTCGCAGGGTGGCCAGATGCATGACGCGCTCCTGGGTGGCCTCGTCGGCGAGCAGCTCACCGGTCACGCGGCCCTCGCTCATGACGACGACGCGGTGCGCCATGCGCAGCAGCTCGGGCAGCTCGGAGCTGATCATGACGATCGACTTGCCCTGCGCCGCAAGGTCGTTCAGGAGCCGGTAGATCTCGTCCTTGGCGCCGACATCGATGCCTCGCGTCGGCTCGTCGAAGATGAGCACGTCGCAGTCCTTGGCGAGCCACTTGGCGATGACGACCTTCTGCTGGTTGCCACCGGAGAGGTTGCTTACCTCCGCCCGCGACGACGGCGTCTTGATGCCCAGCGAGGAGATCAAAGCGTCCGCGACCGAGCGGATGTCGCGGTCCCGCACGAAGCCACGAGTAGCGAACCGCTGCGCCAAGGAGGACAGGGCGATGTTGGTGGCGACCGACTGGCCGAGCATGAGGCCGAACTGCTTGCGGTCCTCCGACAGGTAGCCGATGCCCAGCTCGGCGGCCCTGGCGGGGTGCCGGATCCGGACCGGGGCGCCGCGCAGCGTGATCGTGCCGGCGCTGATGGGATCGGCGCCGACGACGGCGCGTGCGACCTCGGTGCGCCCGGCGCCCATCAGGCCGGCGAAGCCGAGGATCTCCCCCTCACGCAGCTCGAAGGTGACGTCCTTGAGCAGGGCCTTGGTCGCGAGGCCGTCGACCCGGAGGACAGGGGGCCGGTCCTCGCGGACGTTCTCCGGGCGTGCGTCTGTCCTGATGGCCCGGCCGACCATCATCGAGATGACCTCGCGCAGGTTGGTGTCGGGGGTGTCGACCGTGCCGATGTATCGACCGTCACGGATCACGGTGATCCGATCGGAGATCTCCTTCAGCTCGTCCATCCGGTGCGAGATGTAGATGACGCCGGTCTCCGGCGTGACGAAGTGTCGGATCAGGCCGTGCAGCACCTCCACCTCTGCGTCGTTGAGCGCTGCGGTCGGCTCGTCCATGATCAGGACCTTGGCGTCGTGCGACAGTGCCTTGCCGATCTCGACCATCTGCTGCTTGGCCACCGTCAGGGCTCCGACTCTCGCGCGTGGGTCGAGCGGGAGCCCGAGGCGGTCCAGCAGGGCGCCTGCGCGCTCGTTGAGCAGGCGGTCCCGGGTGAAGAAGCCCACCGAGCGCGGTTCCCTGCCGATCAAGAGGTTCTGCGCGACCGTGAGGTCGGGCATCAGGTTGAACTCCTGGTGGATGATGCTGATGCCGAGGTCCTCGGCATGCTTCGGCCCGGCAGGGCGGATCTCGCGACCATCGAGGCGGAACGTTCCGGAATCCGGGGCGTAGATCCCCGAGAGCAGCTTCATCAGCGTCGACTTTCCGGCGCCGTTCTCGCCGACGAGCGCCAGCACCTCGCCGCCCCGCAGCGTGAGGTGCATCCCGTCCAGCGCCTGGACGCCGGGGAAGCCCTTCACGACGCCTTCGACCTCGAGCAGCAGCCGGTCGATCGCGCGCTCCGGCGACCGCGTCCCGTGGACGACCGTCATGGGGAGTCCTCTCCGGACACCAGACCCTTGCGAAGGATGGCGTTGCCGTACGCGCGCGCCTCCCCGGTCCGGATGACGAGCTGAGCGCCGGCGACGAGCTCGTAGTAGGCGAATCGGTCGAGGAACCTGGTCTCCGCGGCGTCGACGCGGGCCGCGGCCATGAGCTCGTCCTGCACCTCGAGA
>JABFXB010000378.1 GCA_013361975.1 Dermatophilaceae bacterium | reverse complement strand
ACCTAGGGGCCGACTCCTATTAGACGACGGAGGGGGCCACCGCCGCTCGCGCAACGCCGTTTGTCCGCTGATGGCGGACAAACGACGTCGGTGTCACTTGAACGACGTTCCAGTCCAGTCCCGCTGAGCGACGACCAGGCCTCCGAAGGCGAGCACGTCCTCGTGACGAGCCCCGCGAGCGGCAGGCCGGCCAGCGCGACGAGCCGGACGGCATACGTCCTCACGCGCCGAAGCGTATGACGGCCGCGCCACCCCACGGTGGGCGTTGCCCACAGGAGTGCGCGCTCGCGTTACTCGCGCGGTAACGCCGCACCTCTGCAGGAACCGGCGCTCAGCCGGCGGTGAGGTCGCGCACGATCGCCACGTACTGCTCCTCGGCCGCCTCCGGCGACGTGCCCGAGAGCGTGGCCCAGGCGTCGTACTTCGCTCGCCCGACCGGGTTGGTGAAGCCGGGCCGCGAGCCACTGACGTCGCCCTCGGTCACCTGCTTGAACAGTCCGTAGAGCCGCAGCTTCACGTCGTTGCCCGGGTCGTCGGTCAGCCGCTTGACCGCTTCGACCGCCTGCTCGAACTGCGCACTCGCCATGTCTCGGACCTCCATGCTCGATGTCAGGAGCCACCCATCCAAGCACGTATGCCGCCGGGTCCGGTCAGGTGACCGGGCCCGGCGGCATACGTCACTCACGCCCGAGGGCGCGGGGAGCTCAGACCTCGAGCGAGGCCTTGCGCGAGGCGAGCACCTCGTCGATGAGGCCGTACTCCTTGGCGTCCTCGGCGGACAGGATCTTGTCGCGCTCGATGTCGTTGCGGACCTGCTCCGACGTGCGGCCGGTGTGGTTCGCGAGGGTGTCCTCGAGCCAGGTGCGCATGCGCAGCACCTCGTTGGCCTGGATCTCGATGTCGGAGGCCTGACCGTAGTCGCCGCCCGAGAGCGCCGGCTGGTGGATGAGGATGCGCGAGTTCGGCAGCGCGTAGCGCTTGCCCGGCGCACCGGCGCCGAGCAGCACCGCCGCGGCCGAGGCGGCCTGGCCGATGACGAACGTCTGGATGTCGGGCCGGACGAACTGCATCGTGTCGTAGATCGCCGTCATGGCGGTGAACGAGCCACCCGGGCTGTTGATGTACATGAGGATGTCGCGGTCGGGGTCGAGCGACTCCAGCACGAGCAGCTGGGCGATGATGTCGTCGGCCGACGCGTCGTCGACCTGCACGCCGAGGAAGATGATGCGGTCCTCGAAGAGCTTGTTGTAGGGGTCGGACCGCTTCATGCCGTAGGAGGTGCGCTCCTCGAACTGCGGCAGGATGTAGCGGCTCGACGGGGCCGGGACCGCGAGGCGGCTGGTGGGTTCGATGTTCATGCGTGTGGTCTCCAAGTCCTGTTCAGGCCGCGGTCAGTTCTCGCTCTTGGCGTCGGCCGAGCCGACGCCCTTGCCCTCGACCGCCTGGTCGGACCGGCTGAAGACGTGGTCGACGAAGCCGTAGTCCTTGGCCTCCTCCGCGCTGAACCAGCGGTCGCGGTCGGAGTCCTTCTCGATCTGGTCGACGGTCTGGCCGGTGTGCTCGGCGATGAGCTGCGCCATCTGCTTCTTGACGTAGAGCATCTGCTCGGCCTGGATCTTGATGTCGGTGGCGGTGCCGCCGATGCCGCCGGAGGGCTGGTGCATCATGACGCGCGCGTGCGGCGTCGCGTAGCGCTTGCCCTTGGTGCCGGCCGAGAGGAGGAACTGGCCCATCGAGGCGGCCATGCCCATGGCGACGGTCGCGACGTCGTTGGGGATCCAGTTCATCGTGTCGAAGATGGCCATGCCGGCCGAGATCGACCCACCGGGGCTGTTGATGTAGAGCCAGATGTCCTTCTCGGGGTCCTCGGCCGAGAGCAGCAGCAGCTGCGCGGCGATGGCGTTCGCGTTGTCGTCGCGGACGTCGGACCCGAGGAAGATGATGCGTTCCTTGAGCAGGCGGTTGTAGATGTGGTCGTCCAGACCACCCGGCATGCCGTTGCCGTTGGCGGAGGTCTCCGAAGTCACCCAAGTCTCCATCGTCGAAGTGGTCCAGCCTCTCGCCGCGGGATGCGGCGCCGGCTGGCTCGTCACTGACCCTAACGCCCGACCGCCGGAGCAGATTTCCCGAACCGCACTCTGTTCGCCGTGAGCGCACAACCTTGAGCGGGTGACGCGCAACCAGACGCACGGGACCCCGCCGACGTATGCCGTCCGGCGGGGTCTCGGAGGTTGCGTGGCTACTCGTTGAGGCCGTTGTCCTGCCCGGAGTCACCGGCGTCGGTGTAGGAGGCGAGGTCGCTGGCGCCCACCTCGTCGGGACCGGCGCCTGACGGGTCGCGCACCGCGTCGCTGGCGTCGTCGAGCGACTCCTCCCGCGACGTCTCGCCCGGGGTGCTGCCGTCGAGGTTGCCGCGGTCGGCGTCGGAGCTGTCGACGCCGGGGCCCTCGCTCGTCTCGTCGTCGGCGCCGCCGCCGAGCGCGTCGCCGAGGTCGGTGTCGCCGCCCGGATCACCCGACGGGTCGACCTGGTCGTCGCTGCCACCGATCTCGCCGGGCGTCTGCGCGGCACCGCCGGGCTGGTCGGCGAGCGACTCGGCCTCGCTCGAAGCGGGGCCCTCGGGGCTCGAGTCGGTCAGGTCGTCGTACGCGGTCATCTCGGCTCCTTCGTCCAGGTCAGGCTTTGGCGCCCCGGTGGACCGGGGAACAGCACTCACGTACCCATGGCCCAGCCGTCGGAACCACGCGGTCTGCCCCGCAGACGGCGCTGGGCCGGCTCCCCCAGCGGGAGCCGGCCCAGCGGCATACGGCGTCGGCGACGCCCGGTGAGGCACGGTCAGGCGTCGGCCTTCTCGGTGCTCTCGGTGCTCTCGGTGTTCTCGGTCGCCTCTGCGTCGTCGTCGATCTCCTCGATCTCGACGAGGTCGTCACCCTCGGTGCCCGGCACGGACTCGTTGAGGTCGATGGTGTTGCCGGCGGTGTCCTTGACGGAGACCTTCTCGAGGACCGTGGCGAGCGCCTTGCGGCGGGCGACCTCGGCGACCATCGCGGGGATCTGGCCGTCCTGGTCGAGCGACTGCGCGAACTGGTTGGGGTCCATGCCGTACTGCTGCGAGCTCATGACGAGGAACTCGATGAGCTCCTGCTGCCCGACGTTGACCTCTTCCTTCTCGGCGATGGCGTCGAGCAGGAGCTGGGTCTTGAGGCCCTTGCGGGTGCTCTCGTCGACCTCGGCGCGGTGCTCGTCGTCCTCGAGCCGGCCCTCGCCCTCGAGGTGGCTGTGCACCTCGGCCTCGACGACGCCCTCGGGGATCGGGACCTCGATCTTCTCGAGGATGGCCTCGAGGAGCTTGTCGCGGGCGGCGACACCCTGGGCGAACTTCGCGTCGACCTCGGCCTTGGCCGTGAGGTCGGCCTTCAGCTCGTCGAGGGTGTCGAACTCGGAGGCGAGCTGGGCGAACTCGTCGTCGAGCTCGGGCAGCTCGCGCTCCTTGACCGCGGTGACGGTCACGGTGCAGTCGGCGTCCTGGCCCTCCTTGTCGCCGCCGGCGAGCGGGGCGGTGAAGTTCTTGGTCTCGTCGGCCGTCATGCCGATGAGCGCCTCGTCGAGGCCCTCGAGCATGTTCCTGCTGCCGACCTCGTAGGAGACGCCGGTGACGGAGTCGATCTGCTCGCCGTCGATCTCGGCGGACAGGTCGATGGAGACGAAGTCGCCGTCCTGGACGGCGCGGTCGACGCCCTTGAGCGTGCCGAAGCGAGCCCGCAGGTCGGTGAGACGCTGCTCGACGGCCTCGTCCTCGACCTTGGCCTCGTCGACGGTCAGCTCGATGTCGGAGAAGTCGGGCAGGTCGATCTCGGGACGCTTGTCGACCTCGGCCGTGAAGGTGAAGTCCTCGCCGTCGGACGCGGGGACCTTGAGGTCGGTGATCTCGGGCTGGCCGAGCGGGCGCACCGAGTTCTCCTCGAGGGCCTGGCCGTAGAACGTCGGGAGGGCGTTGTTGACGGCCTCCTCCAGCACGGCGGCGCGACCGACGCGCTGCTCGATGATGCGGGCCGGGACCTTGCCCTTGCGGAAGCCGGGAACCTGGATGTGCTCGCCGATGTGCTTGATGGCCGCATCGAGGCTCGGCTTGAGCTCCTCGAACGGGACCTCGACGGTCATCTTGACCCGGGTCGGGCTGAGGGTCTCGAGCGCACTCTTCACTGCGGGGTACTCCATTGGGGTGGTGCCGACGTGGTCGTCGACGGTGAACGGACGGGCCAGCGCACCATGCTATAGGGCACGCGGCCGATGGCTAAATGCGCGGATCGTCGGTGGGCGCCCGACGCCTATGCTCGGGGGCCATGAGCACACCGCCCAGCCCCTTCGCCTCCTCCGCGAACGCCGCCCTGCGGCCGATCCAGATGGTGTCGGTGGCCGTCGGCATGGGCGCGCTCATGATCAGCGCCGTGCGCATCATCGTCGACCCGTCGGCTCCCCTGCCCTCGCCGTGGGCGGTGGCGATCACGCTCGTCGCGCTCGTCGGCTCGGCAGCGCTCATCCGCTACGTCGGGTATGCCGTCCCGTCCCTGCCGCACGGCCTGCCGCGCGAGAACGCCGAGGCGACGAGCCTGCGCTACTTCACGTCGACGACGACCCTGCGCACGGCGCTCGCCGAGGCGCCGGTGCTCGTCGCGTTCGCGTGCTCGTTCGCCTTCACCCCGCACTCGTGGCTGCCGCTGCTCATCGCGCTACCGGGCGGGCTGGCGCTCTTCTGGGTCCACGGCTGGCCGTCGGAGCGCACCGCCGCGGCGGTCGAGGCCGGGCTCGAGGCCGAGGGCGCCGAGAGCCACCTCAGCGAGGCGCTCGGCTTCCGCTGAGCCGGTGAGCGCTCAGGCGACGGTGCCGCCGGCGCGCCAGTAGAGGCCGTCCGCGCGGTCGAGGAAGCCCTCCTCGACGAGGTAGCGACGCAGGGCCGCGACGTCGGGGTGGAAGGCCCGGAGCCGGTTGTTGACCTGGATCTCCTCGTACTTCTCCCCCGGCTCGAACTCCTGCGCGAGCAGGTCGAGCACGACGAGGCGCTTGCGGATCTTCGTCGGGATGCTCGTGAGGGTGCCGTCGGGGGCGAGGAACGAGCGGAGCACCGCATCGCGGTCGCGGAGGGCGTCCTGGAGGTCGGGGCGGAACATGCACCCCACGGTAGGAAGCCGCGGCCCGACGGGCCAAGCGGGTTTCGGAGCGGGCGACGAGAATCGAACTCGCGTAATCAGTTTGGAAGACTGAGGCTCTACCATTGAGCTACGCCCGCAGGCCGCCGGTCGGTGCCGGCGATCCGAGGCGACAGCCTACTGGTTCGCCACCGGACCACCGAATCGACCCGCCGACGGCACTCGCGGCTCGGCTCGTCGCCGCCCGTCGGCTACGATTCCCACGCCACGGGGTGTGGCGCAGCTTGGTAGCGCATTGCGTTTGGGACGCAAGGGCCGCAGGTTCAAATCCTGTCACCCCGACTCACCGGAACGGTCTTCTGGCAGCGACCAAGTCGCCACCAGAGGGCCGTTCCGGCACGTGCGCCGCGCGGCGACGGGTGACCCTACGGCAGCAGGTCGAGGCGCAGCTCGTTGATGTTCCGACCGGCGGCGATGCCCTTGGCCTCGAACCCGTCGCCCGGCCGCCACGCCGGCCGCTCGACACGGCGCGCCTCGAACCGCGGGTGGGCGGCCACCTCGGCGAGGACGTGCTCGGCGTAGAAGTCCTGGTCGGTGGCCACGAGGACGTGCCCGCCGGGCTTGAGCACCCGGGCGAGCAGGTCGAGGTTGCCCGGGCTGACGAACCGTCGCTTGGTGTGCTTCTGCTTGCGCCACGGATCGGGGAAGAAGAGGTGCACCGCCTCGAACGTCGCGTCGGAGACCTGCTGCTCGAGGAAGAGCACGGCGTCACCGATCTCGACCCGGAGGTTGGGCACCCCGGCGTCGTCCGCGTCCGCGAGCATCCGGGCGAGCCCGGGGGTGTGGACGTCCATCGCGAGGATGTCGTGCTCGGGGAACGCGGCGGCATACGCGATGGCCGCGTGTCCGTGACCGCAGCCGATCTCGAGGACGAGGGGGGCGGTGCGCCCGAAGGCGGCGGCGTCGAAGCGCCCCTCGGGCAGGGAGCGGGCGGGACCGAGCCGCTCGACGCGGTCGCGTGTGAGGGAGGACAGCCGGCCGCGACGCACGAAGGTCCGCACCCGCGCCGGGGTCACCCCCGCGGGGAGCTCCGGCACCTGGTGCTCCTTGCGCCGGATCGGTCGCGCCGGCCCGGTCACGTCGGTCAGGTCGCTCGGGTCGCTCGGGTCGCTCGGGTCGCTCGGCAGGTCGATGGGGTCGTGACTCACGCAGGCATCGTAGTGAGCCGGTGAGGGGTGCCCGAACTGTTCACCTCGCCACCGGTTGCGGCACGCGACTCGAGGTCTAGCGTGGGGAAGGCACGGGGGCCGAACCGCGGTCCTCGACGACCGAGAGGCAAGTCATGAGTGTCTTCGACAACATGAAGGACCAGGTCAGCAAGCAGGTCGACGAGCACGGTGAGCAGATCGGCGACGGTGTCGACAGGGCCGGGGACTTCGTCGACGAGAAGACGGGCGGGCAGCACGCCGACAAGGTCGACCAGGGCCAGGAGGGCCTCACGAACGCACTCGACGGCCTGGACGGACAGGACGACGACATCAGCTGACGCCGGCCGACAGCAGGTCGGGGCCGGTCACCGTGCGGTGGCCGGCCCTTCCTGGGTCAGGTGTGCCAGATCGTGACGACCGCGCGGTCGTCGCCGAGGCCGGCCGCGGCCTGGTCGCACAGCCGCTGGGCGAGGCCCTCGAAGCCGGTGCGGATGAACGACTCGGCGCGGCCCAGCATGCGGTCGATGCCGTCGTCGAGCGCCTTGTCGCGCGCCTCGATGACGCCGTCGCTGTAGAGCACGAGGGCATCGCCGCGTCTGAGCGTGCCACTCTCGCGGGGGAACTCGGCCTGGTCGATGACGCCGAGCAGCGGACCGCGGCCACCCGCCAGCATGCGCCACCGCCCCGAGCCCGCGGTGAACTGTGCGGCGGCGGGGTGGCCGGCGTACCCGATGGTGAAGTTGCCCGTCTCGAGGTTCACGGCCACGTGCACGGCCGTCGCGAAACCCTCGCTCCAGCGCAGCCGCAGCATGTGGTTGTTGGCCGACTGCAGGAAGTCCCGCTCGCTCAGCTCCCCGAGCAGCCCACCGAGCGCACCCGAGAGCAGCAGCGAACGGGCACCCACCTCGCGGCCCTTGCCGGAGACGTCGACGAGGGCGACCTCGAGGGTGCAGCCGTCGGTGGAGCGGCTCGCGACGACGAAGTCGCCGGAGAAGCCGTCACCGAACGCGGACTCGAGCGCCACCTCCGCGCCCCAGGAGGACGGCAGATCCGGCAGCTCGCCCTGAGCGCGCAGGCGGTCGCGCATGTCGACGAGCATCGACTCGCCGCTGACCCCGACGACACCCACCTGCGCCCGCGCGTGCGAGAGCCACAGCATCAGCATCATCGTGGCCACCGTGACGATCTGCGCGCCGGTGGTCGTCGGCTTGTTCGGCCCCAGGTAGGCACCGAGGATCGCCATGGCCAGGAAGAGCCCGATGTAGACCACGAGCAGGAAGCGTGGCTCGAGGAAGAGGCCCGCGAGCACGACGATGAAGCCGTAGACACCCCAGGGCACCTGGGTGGGAAACCTCCCGACCGCCGTGGTGGCCACCACGCTCAGCAGGAGGAAGAGGCACACGAGCGCCCACGGCGCACGGCCGAGCCACGGGCCCAGCAGGCGGAGGCGTCTGATCGGTCCGGCACCGTAGCGTGAGTGTCGAGAGACGATGCTCTCGTTGTGGGCCACGGGCCTCCCTTGCGGCGTTGAGGGGAAACGACAGGGAAGTGACGGCGCGGCCCCGTCAGTGCGCGGCTGCGTCGGGCAGTGCTGGCAGATCCCCCGTGGTCTCGTACGCGGAAACCATACCCAGACGCCGGCTGTGGCGCTCCTCATCCGTGAAGGCGGTCGACAGGAACGTGTCGACGATCTCCTTCGCGACGGCGTCGGAGGTGAACCGCGCACCGATCGAGACGACCTGCGCGTTGTTGTGCTCGCGCGCGAGGCTCGCGAGCTCCGCGTCGTAGGCGAGCGCGGCCCGGATGCCGGTCACCTTGTTCGCGGCGATCTGCTCACCGTTGCCCGACCCGCCGAGCACGACACCGAGCGAGCCCTCCTCGGCCGCGACGGCCTCGGCCGCGCGCAGCACGAACACGGGGTAGTCGTCCTGGGCGTCGTAGGCGAAGGGGCCGTGGTCGACGACGTCGTGGCCCGCGTCACGCAGGTGCGCGACGAGGGACTGGTGGAGCTCGTATGCCGCGTGGTCGCCGCCGATGTGGATGCGCATGGATGTCCTTGGGTGCGTGGGGTGGTCAGTCGAGGATCGGGCCGAGAGTACGGGTGCGCTTGAGCTCGAAGAAACCCGGCGTGCTCGCGACGAGGACGCAGCCGTCCCACAGCTTCGCGGCGTCCTGCCCCTTGGGGGCGGGCGTGACGACGGGGCCGAAGAAGGCGACGCCGGCGACCGAGATGATCGGCGTGCCGACCTCGGTGCCCACGAGGCTGATGCCGCGCTTGTGGCTGCGGTGCAGCGCCGCGTCGAACTTCTTGTGGTGGGCCTCCTTCGCGAGCGCCGCGGGCAGGCCGACCTCCTCGAGGGACTCGCGGATGACCTGGTCGAAGTCGTTCATCTTGCGCAGGTGGATGCGCGTGCCCATCGCGTCGTAGAGGGGCTTGATGACGGATTCGCCGTGCGCCTCGACCGCCGCGATGATGACGCGGACCGGTCCCCACGCCTCGTCCATGCGCGCCCGGTAGGCGGCGTCGAGGTCGTGCCGGTGCTCGTTGAGGACGGCCAGGCTCATCACCGACCAGGTGACGTCGATGTCGCGCAGCGTCTCGACCTCCATGAGCCAGCGCGAGGTCATCCACGCCCACGGACAGATCGGGTCGAACCACATCTCGACCGCAGCCCGCTGTGCGTCCGCCTGGGAGCCCGTCCGGATGTCTGTCGTCTCGGCCATGCGGCCCATCATGGCACTGCTCGCCACCGGCTCAGCGCGGTGGTGGAGGGTGCCACGTTCCGTGCGAGGATGGCCCGCGACGGCGCCGTCGGACCGACGCTGTGCCGCGCCCCCCACACTGTCCCAGGAGGTCCCTACGTGCCCGGCAAGAACCTGACCCGCGACGAGGCGGCGACCCGCGCAGGCATCCTGCGCGTCGACGCGTACGACGTCAGCCTCGACCTGACGACGGGTCCCGAGAACTTCCGCACCGTCACCACGGTCACGTTCTCCTGCTCGGAGCCGGGCGCCGACTCGTTCATCGACCTCATCGCCGACTCCGTCGAGCGGGTCACGCTCAACGGTGTCGACCTCGACCCCGCAGAGGTCTTCGCCGACTCGCGCGTGTCGCTGCCGGGCCTGGCCGCCCAGAACGAGCTCACGGTCGACGCGACCGGCCGCTACACCAACACGGGCGAGGGCCTGCACCGCTTCGTCGACCCCGTCGACAACGAGGTGTACCTCTACACGCAGTTCGAGGTGCCCGACTCGCGGCGCATGTATGCCGTCTTCGAGCAGCCCGACCTCAAGGCCTCCTTCCGCTTCACGGTGACCGCGCCGGCGCACTGGAAGGTCATCAGCAACTCCCCCACGCCCAGCCCGACGGCCGCCGGTGTGGGAGACGGCGTCGAGCGCGCGACGTGGTCGTTCGAGCCGACGCAGCGCATCTCCTCGTACATCACCGCCCTGGTCGCCGGCCCCTACGACGAGGTGCGTGACGAGGTGCAGACGCGAAACGGCGTCGTGCCGCTCGGCGTGTTCTGCCGCAAGTCGCTGACGCAGTACCTCGACGCCGACAACATCTTCGACTGCACGAAGAAGGGCTTCGCGTTCTTCGAGGCGGAGTTCGACCAGCCCTAC
>JABFXB010000404.1 GCA_013361975.1 Dermatophilaceae bacterium | reverse complement strand
GACGGAGCGCCGACGCCGCAGGTCGGCGACCTCGTCGAGGCCGTCGTCGTCGCCACCGAGGGGATCGACCTCGTCGCGGAGCCGCGATGACGCCGCAGACCTTCCACCGGGGGGAGGGGCCCGCGCCCCGGCCCACCGACTGGAACCTGCCCAACGCACTGACGGTGCTGCGCTTCCTGCTCGTCCCGGTCTACGCCGTGCTGCTCTTCCAGGACGGCGGCCACGAGCCGTGGTGGCGCTTCTGGGCGTGGGTCGTCTTCGCCCTGGCGGCCGTCACCGACGGCGTCGACGGCAAGCTGGCGCGCCGCCGCGGCGAGATCACCAACTTCGGCAAGGTCGCCGACCCCATCGCCGACAAGGCCCTCACCGGCACGGCGTTCATCGGGCTCTCGATCCTCGGCGTCGTGTGGTGGTGGGTGACCGTCGTCATCCTCGTACGCGAGATCGGCATCACCGTGCTGCGCTTCGTCGTCATCCGCCACGGCGTCATGCCCGCCGGACGCGGCGGCAAGCTCAAGACGATGCTCCAGACCCTGTCGCTGGGCTCGCTGACGCTGCCCCTCTGGGTGTGGCCGCTCAGCGGAGTGCTCACGACCATCGCCTACGTGTTGCTCGGGGCGGCGCTCGTCATGACGGTGCTGAGCGGGGTCGACTACGTGTTCAAGGCGGCTCGGCTGCGCGAGACGAGCGAGCGCACGCGGCTCAGGCGGGCCGCACGAGCCGCCGAGCGCGAGGCCCGCGTGGCCCAGCGGGCCCACTGGACCACGCGCGAAGGTGGTGACGCGTCCGCCTCGCCGCGCGGAGCCACCTCGACGTCGAGCAGCGGCGTCGGTCCCGTCCCGCCCGAGAAGACCCCGAACCGCGACTGACGTGGCTCCCGCAGACGACACGCGCACGGCAGGCGGGCAGCCCACTCCTGGGGCCCTGCTCGTCGCACGGCTCACCGAGCGCCACGAGACGCTCGCCTGCGCCGAGTCCCTCACCGCTGGCCTGGTGGCAGCCACCGTCGCCGACACGCCCGGTGCGTCCGCGGTGCTGCTCGGTGGAGTCGTCGCGTACGCCGCCGAGGTGAAGACCGCGCTCCTCGACGTCCCCGCCGAGCTGGTCCACCGCGTCGGCACCGTCGACCCCGCCGTCGCCGTCGCCATGGCCGAGGGCGTACGCCGCCGGCTGGGCGCCACGTGGGGCGTGTCCACGACCGGAGTCGCCGGCCCCGGGCCGTCCGAGGGCAAGCGCGCCGGCACCGTCCACGTCGCCGTCGCCGGGCCCTCGGGAACAGTGACGCGCGCACTGGAGTTGAACGGGACCAGGGCCCAGATCAGGGCCGCCAGCGTGGCCGCGGTGCTGCGGCTCGCAGACGAGGAGACCGGCGCCACGCGCCGAACACTGGCACCAGCGGCGGACCCTCGGGGTAACGTAGGCGTGTCGGGTCAGCCGCAGGGCCCGCCCGCACCGCACGACACCGCACCAGCGACCTGAAGGAGGACGGCATGACGACACTCTTGCGACGCGAGCTCGGTGACGTCCTCCGCGAGCGCCGACGCGCCCAGGGCCGCACGCTCCGCGAGGTCTCGGCCACCGCGTCGGTGTCGCTCGGCTACCTCAGCGAGGTCGAGCGCGGCGAGAAGGAGGCCAGCTCCGAGCTGCTCGCCTCGATCTGCGGCGCCCTCGAGCTGCCGTTGTCGCGCGTGCTGATCGACGTCTCCAACCGCATGGCCGAGAGCGAGGGCCTCGCCCCCACCGTGCCGCTGCCCGTGCCGTCGGGCGACGTGGTGTCGGCCTCCGCTGCCTGATCGTCTACCGTTCGAGGGTGCCAACGCCCTACTCGCGGATCGACGCCCGGCTCCGTCAGGTCACCTCGTCGGGGGACGCCACGGTCTCGGTGTGGCTCGGCGGCATCGACGGTCGCGAGCGGTGGTCGCACGATGCGCACGCACCGCACTACGCCGCGTCGACGATGAAGCTCCCGCTCGTCATCGCCGCCTTCCGCCGCGTCGCGCGGGGCGAGCTCGACCCCGCGCAGCCGGTTGCCGTCACCCCCACGTTCGCGTCGGTGCTCGACGGGTCGCCGTTCTCCCTCGACCCCGACGACGACCAGGACCCCGAGACCTGGGCGATGGTCGGTGGCACCTGCCCGCTCGGTGAGCTGGCCGACCGGGCCATCACCCGCTCGAGCAACATCGCGACCAACCTCCTCGTCGACGTCGTCGGTCTCGCCGAGGTCGCCGAGGTGCTCGCCCTGACCGGCTGCTCGGCGGCGACGGTCGTCGGCCGGGGCATCGAGGACGCCCGCGCCCGCGAGGCAGGCATGACCAACACGGTCACGGCCGCC
>JABFXB010000405.1 GCA_013361975.1 Dermatophilaceae bacterium | reverse complement strand
GTCTCCTCGAAGCGCGCGATGTCGACGACGTCGATGCCGACCCCGACGATCACGTCACTCGACCGTGACCGACTTGGCGAGGTTGCGCGGCTGGTCGACGTCGAGGCCCTTGGCGGTCGAGAGCCACAGCGCGAACACCTGCAGCGGCACGACCGTGAGCAGCGGCGCGAGCAGCGGTGATGTCGCGGGCACGCGGATCACCTCGTCGGCGAAGGGCTCGACTGCCTCGTCGCCCTCCTCGGCGATGACGAGCGTGCGGGCTCCGCGGGCGCGGATCTCCTGGATGTTGCTGACGACCTTGCCGTGCAGGCCGTGCTCGCTCGTCGGCGACGGCACGACGACGAAGACCGGCTGGCCCGGCTCGATGAGGGCGATCGGCCCGTGCTTGAGCTCGCCCGCGGCGAAGCCCTCGGCGTGGATGTAGGCGAGCTCCTTGAGCTTGAGCGCGCCCTCCATCGCGATCGGGTAGCCGACGTGGCGGCCGAGGAAGAGGACCGAGCGGGTGTCGGCCATGAACTTCGCGATCTCCTTGACGCGGCCCATCTGGCCGAGGAGGGTCTCGATCTTGGCCGGGACCTGCGCGAGCTCCTTCATCACCGCGGCCGCGTCGTCGGCGAAGGAGCCGCCGCGCAGCTGGGCGAGGTAGAGGCCGAGCACGTAGCAGGCGGTGATCTGCGCCAGGAACGCCTTCGTCGAGGCGACGGCGATCTCGGGGCCGGCGTGCGTGTAGAGGACGGCGTCGGACTCGCGCGGGATCGTCGAGCCGTGCGTGTTGCACACCGACACGGTGAGGGCCCCCAGCTCACGGGCGTGCTTGACGGCCATGAGGGTGTCCATGGTCTCGCCGGACTGGCTGATCGACACCACGAGGGTGCGCTGGTTGACGATGGGGTCGCAGTAGCGGAACTCGTGGGCGAGGGCCACCTCGACCGGGATGCGGGTCCAGTGCTCGATGGCGTACTTGGCGGTCATGCCGGCATACGCGGCGGTGCCGCACGCGACGATGGTGATGCGGTCGACGTCCTTGAGCTGCTCCTCGGAGATGCTCATCTCGTCGAGCACGAGCCGGCCCTCGGCGTCGGTGCGCCCCAGCAGCGTGTCGGCGACCGCGTGCGGCTGGTCGTTGATCTCCTTCTCCATGAAGGTCGCGTAGCCGCCCTTCTCTGCGGCTGCGGCGTCCCACGTGACCTCGTACGCCTTGCCCTCGGCGGGCGTGCCGTCGAAGTTGATCACCGTGGCGCCGTCGGGAGTGATCGTGACGATCTGGTCCTGGGCGAGCTCGAGCGCGTGGCGGGTGTGGCCGATGAAGGCGGCGACGTCGGAACCGAGGTAGTTGGCGTCGTCTCCGAGGCCGACGACGAGCGGGCTGTTGCGGCGGGCGCCGACGACGACGTCGGGCTGGTCGGCGTGGATCGCGAGCAGCGTGAAGGCGCCCTCGAGGTCGGCGACGACGGCGCGCATCGCGGCGGTGAGATCGCCCTCGCCCTCGTAGGCGTCGGCCAGCAGGTGGGCGACGACCTCGGTGTCGGTCTCGCTCGTGAACTGGACCCCGTCGGCCAGCAGGCCCTTCTTGAGGCTGTGGAAGTTCTCGATGATGCCGTTGTGGATGAGGGCGAGCTTGCCGTCCCTGCCACCGCGGTGCGGGTGCGCGTTCTCGTCGGTGGGTCCGCCGTGCGTGGCCCAGCGGGTGTGGCCGATGCCGGTGGTCGACGCCGGCAGCGGGTCGGCCTCGAGCTCTGCGGTGAGGTTGGCGAGCTTGCCGGACTTCTTGCGGGTCTCGACGTGGTCGCCGTCGAGGAGGGCGACGCCGGCGGAGTCGTAGCCGCGGTACTCGAGACGGGCCAGGCCCTCCATCACGACGTCGAGCGCCGTGCCGTCGTTCGTCCGGCCGACGTAGCCCACGATTCCACACATGTGGTCCAGCCTAGGGGACCCGCACGGGTGCCGCGTGCGGGCCCGAGGGCGCCGGGCGAGCCATCGTCCGACACAATGGCGGACGTGACGGAACGCGTGTCGGAGGCGACGAGCAGCGGTGGCGCGACCCCTGACGCGCCCGGCGGCAACGGGTCGGGCACCGGAGCGGGAAACGGGTCGGTCAGCGGCTCGATCCCCTCCCCCTACGTCGAGTTCGACCGGGCGGCGTGGTCGCGGCTGCGCGAGAACCAGCCGCTCAACCTCGACGACACCGACCTCGCGCGGCTGCGCGGCCTCGGCGACCGGGTCGACCTGAACGAGGTCGAGGAGGTCTACCTGCCGCTGTCGCGCCTGCTCAACTTCTACGTCGGCGCCACCCGGCAGCTGCACCAGGTCACGAGCGACTTCCTCGGCGAGCG
>JABFXB010000448.1 GCA_013361975.1 Dermatophilaceae bacterium | reverse complement strand
CCCATGACCATCGGCGGCGACCACACGATCGCGCTGCCGATCCTGCGCGTCCTCCACGAGCAGCACGGCGAGATCGCAGTCGTGCACTTCGACGCCCACCTCGACACCTGGGACACCTACTTCGGCGCGCCGGTCACGCACGGCACGCCCTTTCGCCGCGCGAGCGAGGAGGGCCTCATCGACAGGACGGGAAGCATGCACGTGGGTATCCGAGGACCCCTGTACTCGGCGCAGGACCTCACCGACGACCAGGTGCTCGGCTTCCAGGTCATCGGCGCCCACGACATGGACGACCTGGGCTGGCGCGGCGCCGTCGAGCGGATCAAGGCCCGGGTGGGTGACCGACCCACCTACGTGTCGCTCGACATCGACGTCCTCGACCCGGCTTTCGCGCCCGGAACCGGAACCCCCGAGGCGGGTGGACTGACGAGCCGCGAGCTGCTCAACATCCTGCGGGCCTTCGCCGAACTCAACCTCGTCGGCGCCGACATCGTCGAGGTGTCGCCGGCCTACGACCACGCGGAGGTCACCGGCATCGCTGCCTCCCACGCGGCATACGAGCTCATCTCGGCGATGGCACCGAGGGGGGTCCACGATGCGTGAGAACCTCACCGGCGGAGCGGCCGTCGTCGATGCCCTTCGGGCCCATGGCGTCACCGACGTCTTCGGCATCCCCGGCACCCACAACCTCGAGCTCTACCGCTACCTGCCCGCGTCGGGCATGCGGCACGTGGTCACCCGTCACGAACAGGGCGCCGGCTACGCGGCAGACGCCTACGCCCGCGTCAGCGGTCGGCCCGGCGTGCTCATCACGACGTCGGGGCCGGGCGTCACCAACGCCATCACGGCCCTCGCGACCGCCTACGCCGACTCCGTCCCCGTGCTCGCCGTCTCACCCGGACCTCCGCGCGGCACGGTCGGCAGCGACATCGGCTGGCTGCACGAGGTCAAGAACCAGCAGGCCGCCCTCGACGCCGTGACCGCCCGCAGCGTCCGTGTGGAGGCCGCCGACGACGTGCCCGAGGTCGTCGCCGACATCTTCGAGGGCTTCGTGACCCGGCGCCCACGGCCCGTCCACCTCGAGGTTCCCGTCGACGTCCTCGAGGGCAGCTGGTCGCCCCGTGAGTGCGCCGCCCGCCCGGTGCCTCCGGCCGTGAGCCCGGCACCGGATGCGATCGGGCGCGTGGCGACGGTGCTGGCCCAAGCCCGACGGCCGCTCCTGGTCGCCGGTGGTGGTGCGCGAGGCGCCTCCACCGAGGTGCGCGCGCTCGCCGACCGCGGCATCCCGGTCCTGACGACCGTGAACGGCAAGGGCGTCATCGACGAGTCGCACCCGAACGCCCTCGGCGCCGGAGCGCGGCTTGCCGAGGCGCACCGCGCCATGAACGCCGCCGACGTCGTCCTCCTCGTCGGCACCGAGATCGGCGACTCCGACCTGTGGGGCGGGACCGTCGAGCCGGGACGCCCCGGTGAGCGCGTCGTCGTGCGGGTCGACCTGGACCCGGCGCAGATGCACAAGAACGTCCGTGCAGACCTGCCGCTCGTCGGTGACGCCCGTCTGGTTCTGGCTGCTCTGCTCGAGGTCACGCCCGCCGCCTTCGGGTCGCGCGACGAGCACCGGTCGGCCAGACTGCGCTCCGCCCTCGACGCCGAGGCGGATCAAGCCGGAAAGCCTTGGGCTGCAATTCAGTCGGCTTTGTCCGGGGCGCTCCCGCCAGACACCGTCGTCGCCGGCGACAGCTCCCAGGTGACCTACTACGGAACCGTCCACAGCTGGCCGTTCACTCCGTCCAACCGGCTGCTCTACCCGACGGGTTACGCGACCCTCGGCTACGGCATACCGGCGGCAATCGGCGCCAAGGTGGCCCAGCCGGAACGACCTGTCATCGCCCTCGTCGGTGACGGCGCCGCGATGTTCTCCATCCAGGAGCTGATGACGGCAGTGGAGCAGCGCCTGCCACTGCCCGTGCTCGTCGTCGACAACGGCGGCTACGCCGAGATCCGCGAGCAGATGGTCGAGCGCGACATCGAGCCGCAGGGCGTCGACCTGCGCGAGCCGGACTTCCCGGCCCTCGCCCGCGCCATGGGAGCACAGGGCTTCGCCAGCAGCTCGGAGGACGAGCTCGCCGCGCTCGCCGCGGCGGCACTCGAGGCCGATGGGCCGACACTGATCCACCACCGGGTCCAGCCGGCCTGACCGCGCCGTCGGGTCGCCGCCCGAACCAACGCCCACCGAGCTGAAGGGGTCCCTCCGTGACCACCCTGACCAACATCGTCGACGGCCGCAGCTCCTCCGCCGCCGACGTGATGACCTTCCACGACCCGGCCACCGCC
>JABFXB010000557.1 GCA_013361975.1 Dermatophilaceae bacterium | reverse complement strand
CACCACGCGGCCACCGGTCCGGCGGACAGCCCCGCCACGTTCCCCTTCTCGGCCGTCGTCGGTTCGGACGACCTCGCCCTCGCGCTCGTGCTCACGGCCGTCTCCCCCGAGGTCGGCGGCGTGCTCGTGCGGGGCGAGAAGGGCACCGCGAAGTCGACGATGGTGCGAGGACTCGCGGCCGTCATGCCGCACCAGAAGGTCGTCGCCGGCTGCCGCTTCGGCTGCGCGCCCGGCGACGGTTCCGCGGTGGGCGCCGGCTGCCCCGACGGGCCGCACGACCCGAGCGCCGCCGTCGACACCCGCGCCGCCCGACTCGTCGAGCTGCCGATCGGCGCCACCGAGGACCGCGTCGTCGGGTCGCTCGACCTCGAGCGCGCGCTGGGACGCGGCGAGACGGCATACCAGCCCGGCCTGCTGGCCGCCGCGAACCGCGGCATCCTCTACGTCGACGAGGTCAACCTGCTCCACGACCACCTCGTCGACCTGCTGCTCGACGCCGCAGCCATGGGGCGCAACACGGTCGAGCGCGACGGCGTCTCGGTGTCGCACGCCGCCCGCATCGTGCTCGTCGGCACGATGAACCCCGAGGAGGGTGAGCTGCGCCCGCAGCTGCTCGACCGCTTCGGCCTCACGGTCGAGGTCGCAGCGCCCCGCGAGCCGACGCTGCGCGCCGAGGTCGTACGCCGACGGCTGGCCTTCGACGCCGACCCCGCCGGCTTCGTGGCCCGGTTCCAGGCGGAGCAGGACGCCCTGCGCGACCGCATCGCCACCGCCCGGTCGGCGCTCGCGTCGGTGCGGCTGCCCGACCGCGAGCTGACCCGGATCGCCCACGTGTGCGCCGGTTTCGAGGTCGACGGGCTGCGCGCCGACATCGTCACGGCCAGGGCAGCCGTGGCGCACGCGGCGTGGTCGGGACGCGACGCCGTGACGGTCGACGACGTGCGCGCCGCCGCGCGCCTCGCCCTGCCGCACCGGCGTCGCCGCAACCCGTTCGACTCCCCGGGTCTCGACGAGGAGCTGCTCGAGCAGCTGCTCCGCGACGGTGACCCCGACCCCGACCCCGACCCCGAGCCCGAGCACGAGCCCGAGCACGAGCCCGACCCGCGGCCCGACGGCGGAGGCGAGCCCCAGCCCGAGGAGGCGGCGAGCGAGGCCAGCACGCCGCCCCCGGGCCGGCAGGAGACCGCGCGCGAAGCGAGCCCGTCGAGCGGGGCAGAGCAGGAGGCGGCGGGCGAAGCGGGGCCGCCGACCGAACCCAGCGAGCCCCAGCGTGCTGGAGCACCCGCCGCGTCGGGCGTCAGCGCCGCCGACGAGCCGTACCGTGCTCGCCTGCTGCGTGCCAAGGGCGTCGGGCACGGCGACCCGGGCCGCCGGTCCACCGCCATCACCAGCTCGGGGCGCCGGGTCGGCTCGACGACACGCCCCACCGGCCCCGTGCACCTGCCGGCGACGATCCGGGCGGCGGCGAGCCGTGGAGGCGCCGACCTGACGCGGACCGGCGCACGCCTCCGCGTGATTCCCGGCGACCTGCGCCGGTCGGTGCTCCAGGGCCGCGAGTCCAACCTCGTGCTGCTGTGCGTCGACGCGTCGGGCTCGATGGCCGCCCGCCGCCGCATGGAGGCGGTCAAGTCGGCCGTGCTCTCCCTGCTGCTCGACGCGTACCAGCGGCGTGACAAGGTCGGTCTCGTGACCTTCCGCGGAGCCACTGCCGACCTCACCCTGCCCCCGACCGGGTCGGTCGACGTCGCCGCGCGCCGGTTGCACGACCTCCCCCACGGCGGACGCACGCCGCTCGCGGAAGGGCTCGAGACGGCATACGAGACCCTTCGCGTGGAACGACTGCGCGACCCGGACCGCAGGCCCCTGCTCGTCGTCGTCACCGACGGCCGCGCCACGAGCGGCCCTGACGCGCTTGCCCGCTCGGCTCGCGTCGCTGCCCGGCTGCGCCACGAGGGAGTCGAGTGCGTGGTGCTCGACTGCGAGACCGGACGCTTCCGCATGGGCCTCGCCGGGCGTCTCGCGGAGCAGCTCGGCGCCGAGCACCTTCCCGTCGGCGAGCTCGCGGCCTCCGCCATCGTGGGCGCGGCCCAGGCCACCACGAGGAGGGCTGCCTGATGCGCGGCCAGCCGACCACCGTCCCGACCGACGGGCTCACCACGCGGCAGCGCCGCAACCGACCGCTCGTCATCGTCCACACCGGCGACGGCAAGGGGAAGTCCACGGCCGCCTTCGGGCTCGCCCTGCGCGGCTGGAACCAGGGCTGGTCGGTCGGGGTGTTCCAGTTCGTCAAGAGCGCGAAGTGGCGCATCGGCGAGCAGACCGCCGTCGAGACCCTCGGCGAGCTGCACCGCGAGACCGGCCGCGGCGGCCCGATGGAGTGGCACAAGATGGGTGCCGGCTGGTCGTGGAGCCGCAAGGAGGGCACCGAGGACGACCATGCCGAGGCGGCCCGCGAGGGCTGGGCCGAGATCAAGCGCCGGCTCCACGCGGAGACGCACGGCGTGTACGTGCTCGACGAGTTCACCTACCCGATGGCGTGGGGCTGGATCGACGTCGACGACGTGGTCTCGACCCTGCGTGACCGACCGGGCCACCAGCACGTCGTCATCACCGGCCGCCGTTGCCCGCAGGCGGTGCTGGACCTCGCCGACCTCGTCACCGAGATGACCAAGGTCAAGCACCCGTTCGACGCGGGCCAGAAGGGCCAGCGGGGGATCGAGTGGTGAGCGCCTTCGAGGCCGCTCTCGGCCGTCTGCCCCGCACGTCCGACGAGCCTCAGGAACCGGCCGGCACGGCGCTTCCGCGGCTCGTCGTCTCGGCTCCCGGCTCGGGCCACGGCAAGACGACCCTCGCCACGGGGCTCATGGCGGCGCTGCGCGCCCGAGGGCTGGCCGTGGCCGGCTTCAAGGTCGGCCCCGACTTCATCGACCCCGGCTACCACTCCCTTGCCACCGGCCGGCCGGGTCGCAACCTCGACCCGTTCCTCACGAGCCAGGCCCTCGTCGCGCCGCTCCTGGTCCACGGCGCCGCCGCCGACGGGCCCACCGACGTCGCGGTCATCGAGGGGGTCATGGGCCTCTTCGACGGCCGCATCGGCGGTGACGGCTACGCCTCGACCGCGCACGTCGCCTCGCTGACTCGCTCCCCCATCGTCCTGGCGCTCGACGTCAGCCACATGACCCGCACGGCAGCGGCGATCGTCCACGGGCTCGCCACCTTCGAGCCCGGCGTCCGGGTCGCCGGGGTCGTGCTCAACAAGGCGGCCTCCGGGCGGCACATGCGCGAGGTGTGGTCGGCCCTCGAAGCCACGGGGGTGCCCGTGCTCGGTGTGCTGCCGCGAGATGCCGGCATCGAGGCGCCGTCGCGGCACCTGGGACTCGTGCCCGCCGCCGAGCGCGACGAGGCCGCCGAGTCCATCGCCCTGCTCGCCGAACGCGTCGCCGAGCACATCGACCTCGACCACGTGCTGGCCATCGCCCGGTCGGCGCCCGACCTCGAGGTCCCGGCGTGGGACGCCTCCGCGGCGCTGGGTGCGGCTGCGCGTCCGGTGCCCGACGGGCCGCGACCCGTCGTGGCGGTCGCCGCTGGGCGCGCGTTCACGTTCCGCTACGCGGAGACCGACGAGCTGCTGCGCGCAGCGGGTCTCGAGCCGGTCCTCTTCGATCCGCTGACCTCGCCGGCCCTGCCCGCCGGTTCTGCAGGCCTCTACCTCGGAGGCGGCTTCCCCGAGGTCCACGCCGAGGCGCTGTCGGCGAACTCGTCGCTGCGGGAGGACATCCGGCGCGCCGTGACCGCCGGCCTGCCGACCGTCGCCGAGTGCGCGGGCATGCTCTACCTCAGTGCGTCCGTCGACGGCAACGAGATGGTCGGCGTCGTCCCGGGCGTCGGCTCGATGGGCCCGCGCCTCACCCTCGGCTACCGCACCGCGGTGGCACCCGGGGACTCCGTGCTGGGACTTCCGGGCACCCGAGTCACCGGCCACGAGTTCCACCGCACGACGGTCAGCGCTGACGAGACGGACCGCCCGGGGCGCACCGCGGCCTGGCTGCTCGACGGCACCCCCGACGGCTTCGCGCTCGACCCGGCCGGCACCGGACGGGCCACGCTGCACGCGTCGTACCTCCACACCCACTGGGCCGGGCACCCGCACCTGGCCGCACGTTTCGCCGAGGCGGTCCACGCGTATGCCGCCCGGGCCGGCTCTGCGAGGCAGGCGTCGTGAGCGTCGACCTGCACCACCACGGCGACCGCGACGTCGCGCCCGGTCTCGTCGACCTCGCCGTCAACGTGCGCCTGCCGGCGCCCCCGCCGTGGCTCGCCGACGTCATCGCCGCCTCGCTGCACGACCTCGGCCGCTACCCCGACGCCGCACCGGCCGTCGAGGCGATCGCCCGGCGACACGGCGTCGACCCGGCCTGCGTGCTGCCGACCGCCGGCGGCGCGGAGGCGTTCACGCTCGTGGCCCGGGGCATCCGCACCTCGCGCCCGGTCGTGGTGCATCCCCAGTTCACCGAGCCCGAGGCCGCGCTGGCCGCCGCCGGACACGAGGTCGGGCGGTGCGTGCTGTCCCGCGAGTCGGGTTTCCGCCTCGACCCTCACGCCTTCGCCGCCGGGGGCGCGCACGCCGACGCCGACCTCGTCGTGGTGGGCAACCCGACGAACCCGACGGGCGTGCTGCACGCCGCTGCCGGCCTGCGCTCGCTCCGGGCACCGGGTCGGCTCGTCGTCGTCGACGAGGCGTTCATGGACGCGGTGCCGGGTGAGACGGAGTCGGTCATCGGCACCGACCTCGAGGGCCTGCTCGTCGTCCGGTCGCTCACGAAGACGTGGGGACTCGCGGGCCTCAGGGCCGGCTACGTCGTGGGCGATCCTGCTGTGGTCGCCGCCCTGCGATCGGTGCAGCCGCCGTGGTCGGTGTCGAGCCCGGCGATCGCCGCCACGGTCGCCTGCCTGTCCGAGCGCGCCGTGGCCGACGCCGAGGCGGGCGCGATGACCATCGCGGCCGACCGCGAGGTGCTCGTGCGCGAGCTGGCGAGCGTCGGACTCCGCACCGCCGCACCCTCCGACGCCCCCTTCGTGCTGGTCGACACCAGCCCGCTGGGTGTCGGCTCGGTGCGTGAGGAGCTGGCCCGTCTCGGCTTCGCCGTCCGGCGCGGCGAGACCTTCCCGGGTCTGGGGCCCACGTGGGTCCGGCTGGCCGTGCGCGACCCACAGGCGTCGCGGGCCGTCGCCGCCGCCTTCGTCGAGCTCGGGAGGTTGAACCGTGTCGCCTGAGCTGAGCTTCACCGGGCTCTCCGTCCTGCTGGCCCGGGTGACGCCCCACTCGGTCGCCATCGTGCACGCGCTGTTGCGCGACGGGGCCCGCGTCACCGTCGCGGCCGACCTCGACGACCTGCCGACCTCGCTGCGTGACCTCGTCGAGCGCGGGCTCGTCACACTCGCGGTGGAAGCCGACCCGACGGCGTACGACGTCGTGCTGCGATCGGACGTGTCGACCACCCCCGCCACGGCCGACCTCCCGGCCACCGGCGTGGGCCGCCGGGCGGTCGGGTCCGTGACGCTGCTCGGCGGCGGACTCGGCGACCCGGGACTGCTCACCGTTGCGGGCATCGAGGCGATCCGCCAGGCGGACGTCATCGTGCACGACCGTCTCGCCCCGCTGAGCGCGCTGCGCCACGCCCGCGACGACGTCGTGGTCATCGACGTCGGCAAGATCCCGCGGGG
This sequence comes from Dermatophilaceae bacterium, assembly GCA_013361975.1. GTDB lineage: Bacteria > Actinomycetota > Actinomycetes > Actinomycetales > Dermatophilaceae > Terrabacter. The sequence continues at coordinate 4,281 of JABFXB010000557.1, read as the reverse complement.
TGACTTCACGCCGCAGGAGCGCATCAACGACGTCATCGTCGAGCACGCCCTCGCTGGACGAAACGTCCTGCGATTCAAGGGCGGCGACAACTTCGTGTTCGGTCGCGGAGGCGAGGAGGCCGAGGCCTGCGCGGTGCGCGACATCCCGGTCACGGTGATCCCCGGGATCTCGTCGAGCATCGCGGCTCCGGCCCTCGCCGGCATCCCGGTCACGCATCGCTCGCTGGTGCAGGGCTTCACGGTCGTCAGCGGCCACGTTCCCCCCGGCGACCCGCGCAGCACCCTCGACTGGGGCGCCATCGCCCGGAGCAACACGACGATCGTCGTCCTCATGGGGGTGGCTACGCTGCCGACGATCGCCGAAACGCTGGTCGCAGAAGGGATGTCGGCACAGACCCCGGCGGCTGTGGTCGCCGATGCGGGCCTGCCGAGCATGCGCACGGCACGTGCTCCGCTCGCCCACATCGCAGATACAGCCGCCCGTGAAGGGCTCGGAGCACCGGCTGTCGTCGTCATCGGTGACGTGGCCGCGCTCGACGTGCTCCGATGAGCCGAGTCGCCGGGCTGGCGCTCGGCTACCTGCTCGACCAGGCCCTCGGCGATCCGCACCGCTTCCATCCTGTGGCCGGATTCGGATCTGCGGCAATGGCGCTCGAACGACGCACGTATGCCGCCCGCCGCGGTCCCGGGGTGGTTCATGTCGTTGCTCTCGTCGGTTCGACGGCCGCAATGGGCGCCCTCGCCGAGCGCGCTGCCCGCCGGAGCGGGACCGCCCACACCCTCGTCACTGCAGCAGCGACGTGGGCCGTGCTCGGCGGACGTTCGCTCGTCCGCGAGGCCGAGGTCATCGACGGGCAGCTCACCCGGGGCGACCTCACCGCCGCGCGCACCCGGGTGCGCAACCTGGTCGGGCGCGAGACGTCAGGGCTCGACGCCGACGAGGTGGCTCGGGCGTGCATCGAGTCGCTCGCCGAGAACTCCTCCGACGCCGTCGTGGCGCCGCTCCTGTGGGGCGGGCTCCTCGGCATACCCGGGCTGCTCGGCTACCGCGCCGTGAACACGCTCGACGCGATGGTGGGCCATCGGAATGAGCGCTACAGCGAGTTCGGTTGGGCCGCAGCGAGACTCGACGACCTGGCCAACTGGGTGCCCGCGCGGTTCGCCGGCGCCCTCACCCTGGCTGCCTCCGGATCGCGAGCCCGGGCTTTCGCCGGATGGGCAGCGATCCAGCGAGACGCGCCCGCCCACCCGAGCCCGAACGGTGGTGTCGTCGAGGCGGCCTTCGCCGGCGCGCTCGGCGTGCGGCTCGGCGGGTCCAACACCTACGACGGACACGTCGAGGACCGCGGCACGCTCGGCACCGGCCCGGCCGCGGGACGCGCCGACATCGCGCCCGCCGCGCGCCTGGCCCGCCGCGTCGCCATGGGCGCCCTCCTCGCCGCCCTCACCCTCGCCCTCGCGACGTCGCGCCTTCCCGATCGAAAGAAGACTCCGTACGAGATCGAGAGAACGCTCAGTCACTTCAAAGCGTGACGGAGCGTTCTCTCGATCGGGGACCGGCGGGACGGAGCGTTCTCTCGATCGGGGACCGGCGGGACGGAGCGTTCTCTCGATGTGGGGCGTCAGGGGTGGAGGTGGACCTCGTCGCCGAGGTGGATGGTGCCGGACGTGAGAAGCCGGAACACGGTGCCGGCCCTGGCGTGCAGGGCCCGCGCCGCGCCCGCGCCGAGGTTGTCGTCGAGCAGCCTGCAGGGCGCTGCGATCCGCACCACCTCGAGCTCGACCTCGCCGATGGTGATGCGCGCGCCCGGCTTCGTCGGGATGTCGCCGCCCGAGATCGTGACGTTGCGCCGGGTCAGGCCCGGGTCGACCGGACGCCCGAGGTCCACGGCTGCCGCCGCCAGGTCGGCCGCCGACTGCACGGTGACGTGCCGGTGCCTGCTGCCGTGGTAGCGGTCACCCACGAGCCCCGCCCCGGCCTCGGCCTCGACGCTGTCGACCGAGCGCGTCGGAAGCCGTCGGGCCTTCGCCACGTGCAGACCCACGACCGTGGGCCGGTCGGTGGCTGCGGCGGGCTCTTCGCTCATGCCCGCAAGGCTAGGCGTCGGCCTTCGGCTGGGGCGGCACGGGTGGGATGCGCAGCCCCGGCGGGGGCGAGCCGTGCTCGCGCTCGTACCAGGTGGCATACGCGGCGACGGCGGTCGGCAGCGTCGGGAAGATGAGGTCGGCGCCCACGCGTTCGACGAGCCCGCCGGCCTCGAGCGAGACGCGCATGTCCTCCTTGACGCGGGCCATGGCGAAGACGATGCCGCGCCGCTGGAGCGTCGCGCACAGCGAGGAGAGGGCGTCGACGGCCGTGAGGTCGACCTCGGTGTTGGCCTCGGCGTTGAGCAGGAACCACTCCACGTCGCCGCGCTGCGCGGCCGCGTCGACCACCTCCAGAGCCCGTTTCGTGAAGTCGTCGGCGTTGGCGAAGAAGAGCGGCGAGTCGTAGCGGTAGACGACGAGACCCGGCACCTGCACGGCGTTCGGGTGGTCGTCGATGTCGTGCATGCCGGCGACGTCGGGCACGTAGCCGAGCACCCCGTCGTGGGGGTGCCCGATGCGCCGCAGGAGGTCGAGCACCGACAGCGCGATGGCGGCACCGATGCCCGGCAGCACCCCGAAGAGCAGTACCGCCACCGTGGTCGAGAGCGCCAGCACGAGCTCGCTGCGCCGGAACGCCGCGATGCGCCGAAGCTCTCGGAGGTCGACGAGCCGGATCGCCGCGTAGACCACGACTGCGCCCAGTGCCGCCGTCGGGAACGCCCCGATGACCGGGCCGAGCCACAGCAGCGTCGCGACGACGATCACGAGCGAGACGAGGGAGTGCAGCTGGGTGCGGGCACCCATCGCGTCGGCGATGACGGTGCGACTGCCGCTCGAGCTGACCGGGAAGCCCTGGAGCAGGCCGGTCGCGACGTTGGCGCCGCCGAGCGAGAGGAACTCCTGGTTGCTGTCGATGCTCTCGCCGTGGCGTGCGCCGAAGGCGCGACCGGTGAGGACGTTGTCGGAGTAGGCGACGACGGCGATGCCGAGGGCCGCGGGCAGCAGCCGCCACACGTCGACGTGGGCGAGGTCGGGCACGCGGATGGCCGGCAGTCCCCGGGGCACGTCGCCGACCACCGAGACGCTGGCGCGGTCGACGAGCCCGAAGACCGCCACCACGACGGTCGCGCCGAGCATGCCGATGAGCGGCCCGGGCCAGGTCGGCCGCACGCGTTGGAAGCCGAGCAGCACGGCGAGCACCCCCGCCGACAGCAGCAGCGTCGGCACGTGGGTGGAGCCCAGGTGCGTGACGGCATACGTGAGCTCCTGGACGAACGACTGGCCGTGCACACGGATGCCGGTGACCTTGCCGATCTGGCTGACGACCATGAGCGCGGCGATGCCGGTCATGTAGCCGACGAGCACCGGCTTGGAGAGCAGCTCGGAGAGGAAGCCGAGGCGGGTGAGGAAGCCGACGACGCAGATGAGCCCGACGGCGATCGCGAGCAGCGCCGCCGTCTCCTGGCGCATCGCCACTCCTCCTGCGGCCGTGACGAGCGCGCCGACGCCGGCCGCCGTCATGAGCGCGGTCGTCGACTCGGGCCCGACCGAGAGCTGCCGCGACGAACCGAGCACCGCGTAGACGAGCAGGCTCGGCCCCACTGCCCAGAGTCCCGTGACGGCGGGGAGTCCGGCCACCTCGGCGTAAGCGAGCACCTGGGGCACGAGGTACGCGGCCACGGTGATGCCGCCGAGCACGTCGCCGCGCACCCACACCCTGTCGTAGTCGCGCAGCACGGCGAGCCCGGGGAGCAGCCGCTCCCACAGCGCCCGCTCCCGCTGCACCGCCGTCACGCGACGAACGTACGCGACGCCGTATGCCGTCAGGTGCGTTTCGGGTCCAGCGCGGCCACGACGTCGGCGAGGGCTTCGTCGACCGACTCGACGACCCGCAGGCCCTGCGGCACGGCCGGTCGGCGCACGACCACGACCGGGATCGCGAGGTCGTGGGCTGCCGCGAGCTTGGCCTCGGTGAGGGCGCCGCCGGAGTCCTTCGTGAGCAGCACGTCGATGCGGCGACTCTCGAGCAGCTGGCGCTCGTCGGCGTACGGGTAGGGCCCGCGGGCGCGCAGCACCTCCCAGCCGGCGGGCACCGCCCAGTCGGGCGGGTCGACGACGCGGGCCAGGACGTAGCGGTCGGTCCACGTCGCGAAGGACTCGAGCTGCTGGCGACCGGTGGTGAGAAAGGGCCTC
>JABFXB010000134.1 GCA_013361975.1 Dermatophilaceae bacterium | reverse complement strand
GACGAACGCCTGCACGGCCACGTTCAGGGACTCTCCCGACGCCGACGACAGGACGCCCACGTACCGCGACAGGGTGCGCACGTCGACGTCAGAACGGGGCGTGCGGAACGTCTCCAGTAGGAACGGCCAGTCGGTGCCGTCGCCGTGCGAGCCGACCCAGTCGATGACGAACCGGCGCGTCTCAGGGCCGCCCGGCTGGGCGAGCTCGGGAGCGAACACGTCGCGGAGGCGTATGGCGCGGGCTGACTGGTCATCCATGCCGCGGTCGAGCAGGACGGTGACGGTGTCGCCGTCGTGGACTTCGACCACGCGGGCGCGCCACCGGGCGGGCGTCGGGTAGCGCATCGGCTCAGGCGGGCGGCGTGAGCGCGGCGCCGAGCTTCGCGACGACCGCGTCCGCGACCGCCTCCGGCTGGCCAGCGTCGATGACGGCCTGACGCACCGTCGGCGCGAGCCCGGTGAGGATGCCGTCCGCGATGGCCTGCTCGTCGACGTCGACGCCGACCCTGCCTGCGATGTTGTTGAGCGCGCCCGCGAGCCAAGCGTGCCGTCCGGTGGCGACCTGGTAGCGGCCCGACTCCTCGGAGCGCAGCCCCTTGACGGCGGCGGTGAGGGCGTCGAGCTGGGCGGTCAGGGTGTTGATGTCGGCCATGCTGAGTCCTTCGGTTGTGGGGGCGACAGGTGTGGGTGCCGGGGTGGCGAGGTGGGCCAGTTCGGTCTCAGCCCACGCGATGCCCTGCGACCATGTCCGATAGGTGGCGGGGCCGGGTTGCGGGTCGCGCCCGCCATAGCCCCACATGCCCGCGTAGGGGCCTGTCTTGGCCTGCCCGAGGCCGTCGTAGCCGCGGCGCTGAGCCTCGAGCTGGTAGCGCGCTGGGGCGTTGTGTGGGCAGCCGAGCAGCACGCCGTGGGCGTGTTCGTTCCCGACCCATGCGGGGCCGGTGCGGGGCCAGAACGCGGGCGCGCCCATCTCGCGGACGACACGCACGGTGACAGCGTCGCGCTGCCGGATGTCGAACGCGCCGCCCTGGGTGTGGGTGCCGCCCGACGCTGGGGCGCCCCCGGTGAGCTGCACGACGTCGAGGCTCTGCTTGATCACGCCGTGCGCGAGTAGGAGCCGCTCGAGGACGGGTAGCCATTCGGCGAGGCACACGCAGGCGGTGCGGCCCCGGAACGAGGTGTAGCCGGCCGTTGACGGCGTCGGCAGGGAAGGTGCGCCGCCCATGCCGCTAGCCCTCCTCGCGGTTCGCGCGCACGAGCAGCAGCACCCGCGACCACAGCAGCCACACGAGCCACCCGTACAGGGCTGCCGCGACGTACTGGATGGCCGGGTATGGGCCGAAGATGCGCGTCTCCGTGGCGAGCGTGAGGATGATCGCCACCATGAGCGTGAAGCCCATCAGGTGACGGCCGGCGTCGGTGGCTCGCCAGTCGACGCGGCGGTACATGAACACGAACGTCCACGCGAGGACGGCGCCGACCGCGACGAGCACGGTCGCAATGTTGAAGATCAGGTCGTGCTTCATCGAGGGGACTCCCGTAGCGCTGCCGCGATCTTCGGGCCGAGGTGGTTGCGGCGGATGATCTCCCTCGTCCCGCTGACCACGCGCGCAACCTCCACTTCTTGGGCACGCGCGTGTGCGAGGTGGGCCTGCGCTTCTGTGGACGGGCTCGGCGCGTGTCGCCTGAACGGCCAAATCCTCATTCGCTTCGGACCTCCTCAGCCCTCTTCTCGATGGACTTGAGCAGCGCCTCCGTCACGTCAGCGTCATGGATGAGCTTCGTGACCTGGTCGCGCTGGACTTCGGCGGCGGTGCGCCATGAGTCCCTGTCTGCTCGCGCATCTTCGAGGGTGCGTCGGGGGACGAGCTTGCCCGTGAGGACGAGCCAGCCGACAGCGACGACGACGCCGACGGTCCCGACGCCGTTGAGGAAGTCGACCGGGAGTCCTTCGAGCATGAGTCGTCACCCCTGACGTTTCTTGTGCGAGAGCGGACAGAGATTTGACCGGGCCGTGACGTATCACGGGGGCGGTCGTTGCCACTGTGTGTCGTGGCTCCGCGGCGGTCAGCAGTCGCACCTGCTGGTCGTCGCGGGGTTCACCGTCGGGGCAATGGGCGTCGATGCCGCCACTGATCGTCTGGCGCCCACCCTCGGCAGTGCCCGCTGCCGGGGGTGGGTCCGTGCGTTGAAGGGTGGGCGCGATGTATCAGGCGGCGGGGGTGGGGCACTGAACGGCCATGAGCGACCGCGCGCAGTGCCCCGTCTGCTACTACTCGATCCGCCTCGACGGCGGCCGGCTCGTCCCGCACTCGATCGTGCGAGTCGGCGACCGGGCGCCG
>JABFXB010000462.1 GCA_013361975.1 Dermatophilaceae bacterium | reverse complement strand
CCCCGTCATGCGACCCGACCCGCGAAGGACACCCGATGTACGGCTCAGTGAAGGACGAGATCACCGCGACGCTGCAGGAGATCCGCGACGCGGGCCTCTACAAGAACGAGCGGGAGCTGACGTCGCCGCAGTCGGCGCACGTGACGACGCTCAAGGCCGAGGCGCTCAACTTCTGTGCCAACAACTACCTCGGCCTCGCCAACGACCCCGGCGTCGTCGAGGCCTCCAAGAAGGCCCTCGACCAGTGGGGCTTCGGCATGGCCTCGGTGCGCTTCATCTGCGGCACCCAGACGCTGCACACCTCGCTCGAGGCGCGCATCAGCGAGTTCCTCGGCACCGAGGCGACGATCCTCTACTCGTCGTGCTTCGACGCCAACGGAGGAGTCTTCGAGGTGCTCTTCGGCGCCGAGGACGCGATCATCAGCGACGAGCTCAACCACGCGTCGATCATCGACGGCATCCGGCTGAGCAAGGCGATGCGCTACCGCTACAAGAACGCCGACATGAGCGACCTGCGCGCGCAGCTCGAGGCGGCCCAGGCGGCCGGTGCCAAGCGCAAGGTCGTCGTCACCGACGGCGTCTTCTCGATGGACGGGTCGTACGCGCCGCTCGACGAGATCTGCGACCTGGCGGAGGAGTTCGGCGCCATGGTGTTCGTCGACGACTCCCACGCGGTCGGTTTCGTCGGCGACGGCGGCCGCGGCACGCCCGAGCTCTTCGGCGTCATGGACCGGGTCGACATCATCACCGGCACGCTCGGCAAGGCGCTCGGTGGGGCGAGCGGCGGCTACGTGGCCAGCCACCGCGAGGTCGTCGAGCTGCTGCGCCAGCGGTCGCGCCCCTATCTCTTCAGCAACTCCGTCGCACCGTCGGTCGTGGCCGGGTCGATGGCGGCGCTCGAGCTGGTCGAGAGCTCGGCCGAGAAGCGTGAGGTGCTCAAGTCCAACACGCAGCTGTTCCACACGCTCATGACCGAGGCCGGTTTCGAGCTGCTGCCGGGCACCCACCCGATCCGGCCCGTCATGTTCCCCGGCGAGGACGGCGCCCGCCGCGCCGCCGAGATCGCCGACCACATGCTCGGCAACGGCGTCTACGTCATCGCCTTCAGCTTCCCCGTCGTGCCCCGCGGCAAGGCGCGCATCCGGGTGCAGCTGTCGGCGGCCCACTCGGAGGCCGACGTGCGCGCGTGCGTCGACGCGTTCGTCGCCGCACGCGACGCCGTCGGCTGAGGCCTCCGACTACGGCCGGCCTGCTGCAGTGCCGCCCGGCACCGCGGTGAGCACCACTGTCGCGTCGGCCGGGTCGTAGCTGACGCAGGTGCCGGGGGCGGTCGCCCGGGCCTGGCAGGTGAGCACCTGACCCGCGGCCCGCTCGTCGGCGGTCAGCTCGCCGGCGCCTGGGTCGACGTCCCCCGCTGTGACCCCGGCGATGCAGGTGCCGCACGAGCCGGCCATGCACGAGTAGGGCAGGTCGAGTCCGGCTCGCAGCCCGGCCTCGAGGATGGTGTCCGTCCCGCCCTGGACGACGTCGCTGGCCGCGCCGCCCGCGACGATGGTGAGCGGGGTGCCTTCGGTGGCGGCGCCGACCGACAGGTCGGGAGCGGTGCCACGGTCGAACGACTCGGACCGGATGCGGTCGGCCGGCACCCCCGACTGGATGAGGTGCGACTTCACGCCCGACACGAATCCGCCCGGGCCGCAGAGGAAGGCGTCGTCGACCTCACCGAGCCGCAACGGCTCGAAGTCGGGGTGCGCGAGGCGTTCGGCGTCGAGTCGGCCGTGCCGCACCGGCACCTCGCCCAGGCCCTCGGGTGCCTCGACCGGACGGCTGAACTGGTGCACGACCGTCAGTCGCCCGTCGGCGGACTCGGCCAGCTCGTCGATGGCGTCGGCGAGCATGACGCTGTCGGGCCCCTTGTTGCCGACGAGCAGCACCGCGCGGCTGTGCGGCTCGAGGTGCAGCACGCTCTTGAGGATCGAGAGCACGGGGGTGATCCCGCTGCCGGCCGCGACGCCGAGCACTCGGCGGCGGGCCAGCGCGTTGAGCGCGGTCGTGAAACGGCCTGCGGGCGGGGCCACCTCGAGGGTGTCGCCCGCGCGGAGGGTGTCGACGATCCACGGCGAGACGGCGCCCCCGTCGGCCCGGCGCACCGCGATGCGCAGCTCGCCGTCGGCGAGGCCGCTGCAGATCGAGTACTGCCGCGTCACCGGATTGCCGTCGACCTCGCGACGCAGCGAGAGGAACTGGCCGGGCTCGAAACGGAAGTCCTCGGCGCGCTGGCCCGGGACCTCGAACGACACGGAGACCGAGTCGGCGGTCTCGCGACGCACCAGATCGGAAGAGCA
>JABFXB010000204.1 GCA_013361975.1 Dermatophilaceae bacterium | reverse complement strand
GAGGTGCTCGGCATCCGCCCGGGTCCGGTGCTCGGGCAAGCCTACGACTACCTCCTGTCGGTGCGCCTCGACGACGGGCCCATCGGCAAGGAGGCCGCGCGCGAGAAGCTGCTCACCTGGTGGGCCGAGCGTCAGCCGTCGGCCTGAGTGGATTCGCGGCAGGGCGGCATACGGCAGGGGAGTGCTCCCCGTCGCCGCCCCGAGCACGCGGCCGTACGCTCGGGCGCACCCTCGTTCCCCGCCTGAGACGGCGCCTCGGCCGACCTGACACCGCACGCGGTGAATGATTGACTGACCGCGCCGTCCCCGACACCTGCGGGAACGACCGAAAGGAACGAGCCATGAGCACCCTCGCCTACCCGAGCGCCGACTTCCCGGGCCAGCCGTCGGTGGCCCTCGAGGTTCCCGAGGGGTGGGAGCCGGTGCACGCGCCGGGCACCACGATGGCCGCCCGACTTCCTCGCGAGGGCGCCTTCGCGCCCAACGTCGTCGTCAACATCGAGCCGTGCGAGGCCGCCTTCCGGGTCGAGGACTCCCTCGACCAGCTGCGGGCCATGGCCACCTCCCGCGGCGGTGCCGTCTCCGAGCCGTATGCGGCCGAGCTGGGTGACGCGCAGTTCGTCGGGTGCGACGCCACCTGGCCGGACCCCGACGTCGAGACGGTGCTGCAGGCCAACCTCTTCCACGTCGCCCCGGGGCGTTCCGGCTCGGGCGCCCACCTCGTCCAGCTGACCGGTGCGGTCGGGGGCTCGTCGGCCGAGGCCGACTACGAGCTGATCCGCCAGGTGCTCACCACGGTGCGGGTGACCGCGTGGGCCGCGACGGGCGACCGCGCATGACGCCGACCCTTCCCGCCATCACGGTCGGTGTCGCCACCGACGTCGGGCGGGTGCGCCGGCACAACGAGGACTCCGCACGCACGAGCGGCACCGTCTACGTCGTCGCCGACGGCATGGGCGGCCACGCCGCCGGTGAGGTGGCCAGCCGCATCGCGGCCGAGACGGTCGTCGAGCTCGCCGACCGGCCGGCCGTGAGCGTGCGCGACATCGTGGAGCAGGTCGGCGAGGCCAACCGCCGCATCCTCGGCTCGGCGGCGAGGCACCCCGAGCAGACCGGGATGGGCACGACCGTCGCAGGGCTCGCGCTCGTCTCGGCCGGCGGCTCGCAGCACTGGGCGGTCTTCAACATCGGCGACTCCCGCGTCTACCGCTGCCTCGACGGCGAGCTCTCCCAGGTCACCGTCGACCACTCCGAGGTGTGGGAGCTCGTCGAGCGCGGCCTCATCACGCCGGAGCAGGCGCAGCGCCACCCCGGACGCAACGTCGTCACCCGCTCGCTCGGACGCGACCCGATGGGAGTCGTCGACACCTGGGTGTTCCCGCCGTATCCCGGCGAGGTGTTCGTCATCTGCTCCGACGGGCTGTCCAACGAGCTCACCCGTGAGCAGATGGAGGCCGTGCTGGCCGAGCACCACGACGCCGACGAGGCGGCCGCCGAGCTCGTGCGCAGGGCCGTCGAGGCGGGTGGCCACGACAACGTCACTGCTATCGTCGTCGCGGTGCAGGGGCAGGACGCCGACTCCGACGTCGACGAGGACACCACCCCGCGCGAGAACGTGAACGGCTCATCAGGGGAGAGCAGGTCGTAGACGTGAGTGGCCCGTCCGTTGTCGTTGAGAGGGCCCCCGACGGGTGGACGCACATCGGGGGCCCCGGCATGCACCTGCTCATCGGCCTCGACGAGGACGACGATCGCACGCTCTCCGCGAGCGACGCAGCCGACGGCGGTGACATCGACGACGTGGTCGAGGTGCTGACGGCCGGCGGCATGCGCAAGGCACACCACTTCGTCGGGGTGCACTGGCTGCCCCGCACGCGCATCGTCGCGTTCGGTCCCGTGTCCGCCCTCGTGACGCTCGCCGACGGCAGCGAGCACGACGTCCGCGCCCCCAGCGCCAGGGTCTGGACCGACCTCGAGCTGACCGAGCACCCCGAGCGGGTCGTGCTGCGCGTGCTCGAGGAGTCCGAGCGCTCGCTGCCCGTGCCCCCCCAACACCTCGTCGCGGGCGTCGCGGCCGACCCGGCTGTCGGCGGTGCCGTGGCACCCGGCGGCCCGCCGCCAGCGGCGAGCGAGGCAACGACGCCGGCCACCACGACTGCCGAGCCCGCTGATGGTGCCCGGATGCCCGCCGACGCCGGATCGCCTGCGGGCGTGGACGATTCGCCTGCTGTCGATGCGCAGGCGCCGACCACGGCCGCTACTTCGACGCAGGCGGCGCCCACCGTCCCGACCTTCGGTGCGGCGGCGAACGCGGAGGGTCCTGTCACGCCGTCACGTTCGGCGTC
>JABFXB010000432.1 GCA_013361975.1 Dermatophilaceae bacterium | reverse complement strand
GCCGGGGTCGCGATGGTGTTCACCCCGAAGGACTTCGGGCTCAACGACATCATGGGCGAGATGGTCGGCGTCATCCGTGCCGCCCGCGGGCTCGCGCCTCTCGAGACCGCACCGGCCTGACTGGCGTAGCGTCGGGGCATGAGCGACCTGCAGTGCGCCGCACGGATCGTCGTGGTCAACCCTCCGGGGCTCTCCGACGTCGCCTGGCTCGCCTCGGCGATCCACCTCGAGAAGGTGCAGGCGGTGTATGCCGCCGACGACGTCCCCGACACGGGCCCGGTCGAGACCCTCGCCGACGACCTGGGCGTGCCCTCGCACCTCGGCCACGGTGACCTCCAAGACGGCTCCGAGGGCCTAGCCGAGCTCGTCGACCGGCACCGGGGCGAGTGCGTGGTCGTCGTGCGCGGTGGCGCCGACGCAGACCCCGTCATGCTGCTCGTCGACGCCGACGGCACGAGCCGGCAAGCCCTCGAGGGACTGACCTGATGGCGGGTGCGTCGACCGCCGCCGCGGTCGTCGCAGCGCTCGAGCAGGAGCGCACCGAGGCAGACCTCGCGAAGGTGCAGGCCCGCCTTGCCGAGGGTGAGCCGGCCATCGGCGTACGCATGGGCACCCTCTTCGCCATCGCGAAGTCGCACACCGTCATGCCGCTGGCCGAGGTGCAGCGGCTCCTGGCCCACCCGGCCTACGAGGCGCGCCTGGCGGCGTTCTGCATCCTCGACTTCAAGGCGCGGCGCAAGCGCACCGGCGCGCACGAGCGCGGGACGCTCGCCCGCACCTACCTCGGCCACCACCACGCGATCACCTCGTGGGACATGGTCGACCGGGCCGCTCCCCGCGTCATCGGCCAGTGGCTCGTCGGCAGGGACAAGCAGATCCTGCGCGACCTCGCCGCATCGGCCGACCCGCTCCGCCGGCGCACCGCGATGACCGCCCCGCTCGGCTTCCTCGACAGCCCCGACGTCGAGGGCGGCTACGAGATCGCCGGAGCGCTGCACTCCGACCGGGATCCCTTGGTGCACAAGCCAGTCGGGATCTTCCTCAGGCACGCAGGTGAGCGGGACCGCGACCGGCTGGTCACGTTCCTCGAGGCGCACGTGCACGCGATGCCGAGGCCGGCCGTGCGGCTTGCCGTCGAGAAACTGCCGTCCGAGCTGCGTTCGCGCTGGGTCGGGCGCTGACGGCGCGACCCGCCGGGCGGCACACGTCGGCGGGTGTCAGAACAGGCGGGACTCGGCGTCGTCGATGCCCTTGAGCGCGTCGTAGTCGAGCACGACGCAGCGGATGCCGCGGTCCTCGGCGAGCGTGCGCGCCTGCGGCTTGATCTGCTGCGCGGCGAAGACACCGGTGACCGGCGCGAGGTGCGGGTCGCGGTTCATCAGCTCCAGGTAGCGGGTCAGCTGCTCGACGCCGTCGATCTCGCCGCGCCGCTTGATCTCGACCGCCACGCTGACGCCGGTGGAGTCCTTCGCCAGGATGTCGACCGGCCCGATGGCGGTCATGTACTCGCGGCGGACAAGGGACCAGCCATGTCCGAGGGTGTGGATGTGCTCGGCGAGCAGCCTCTGCAGGTGCGCCTCGACGCCGTCCTTGACGAGGCCGGGGTCGACGCCGAGCTCGTGCTCCGAGTCGTGCAGCACCTCGTGGATGAGCACGGTCAGGCGGTCCTCGCTCTTGGCGTGCTGCACCCGCCACACGGCCACGACCCCGTCACCGGCCTGGGCCTCGTCGGGCTCGACCTCGGCCATGGTGCACGGCGGCGACATCCAGTTGAGCGGCTTGTACGAGCCGCCGTCGCTGTGCACGAGCACCGAGCCGTCGGCCTTGACGAGGAGCAGCCGCGTCGCGAGCGGGAGATGGGCCGTGAGACGGCCGTCGTAGTCGACGCTGCAGCGGGCAATGACGAGACGCACCGGACCACCCTAGGGCAGCGGGCGTGGGCCCGCGCGCACCCGGCGTGGGGAGCGTCACCCCCGGGACGGGTGTGGGCGGCATACGCCCTCTGGGAGACTCTGGCCCATGGCTCGTGAGTTCACCAAGGTTGGCGTCATCGGACTCGGCACCATGGGTGCCGGCATCGTCGAGGTCTTCGCACGCAACGGCATCGACGTCGTCGCGGTCGAGGTCACCGACGAGGCGGTCGAGAAGGGCCGGGGGGTGCTCCAGCACTCGACCGACCGCGCGGTCTCGCGCGGCAAGCTCAGCGCCGACGACCAGGCCGCGCTGCACGACCGCGTGCAGTTCACGAGCGACATGGCAGACCTCAAGGAGTGCCAGCTCGTCGTCGAGGCCGTGCCCGAGCACCTCGACCTCAAGAAGGAGATCTTCGGCCGGCTCGACACCATC
>JABFXB010000301.1 GCA_013361975.1 Dermatophilaceae bacterium | reverse complement strand
CTCCTGCGCGAGGCCGCGCCCGACGGCATCGACGTCTACTTCGACAACGTCGGCGGCGAGCACCTGGAGGCCGCGATCGGCTCGCTGCGCCTCGGCGGCCGCATCGCGATCTGCGGCGCGATCTCCGTCTACAACGACACCGAGCCGGCACCCGGGCCGCGCAACCTGCCCCGCCTCATCCAGACCCGCGGCACGATCACCGGCTTCCTCGTGGGCGACCACTGGGACCTTGCGGGGGAGTACGCGCAGCACGCGGCCGGCTGGATCGCCGAGGGCCGACTGACCTCGCGCGAGACCTTCGCCGACGGCATCGACCACGCCGTGGACGCCTTCCTCGGCGTCCTGCGGGGCGAGAACACGGGCAAGATGGTCGTCCGCCTCTGACCCAGGCGCTCGCGGCGCCACCTCCTTCCGATCGAGAGAACGCTCCGTCACGCGACGGAGTGTTCTCTCGATGGTGGGGAGGGCGCTGCGCGCAGGGTCAGGCCTTGAGGAGGTCGCGCACCTTGTCGGCCGGGAGCAGGTCGTGGCGCACCGGCTCGCGCACGAAGGACCCGGTGCCGTGCGACACCGACCGCAGGTCGATGGGGTAGCGCGACAGCTCGGACGACGGCACCTCCGCGTGCACGACCGTCCAACCGCCCTCAGGCCCCATCTCGTCGGCCGGTTCGGTGCCGAGCACCTGACCCCGCCGGCCGCGCAGGTCGGACATCACCGCCCCGAGGTACTCGTCGGCGATCGTGATGTCGACACGGTCGATCGGCTCGAGCAGGGCCATCGTCGACTCGTTGGCTGCCTCCTTGAGGGCGAGCGCGGCGGCCGTCTGGAACGCGACGTCGGACGAGTCGACCGAATGCGCCTTGCCGTCGGTGAGCGTCACCCGCACGTCCACGACGGGGTGCCCGGTGAGCAGGCCCTTCTCGAGCTGCATGCGCGCGCCCTTCTCCACCGACGGGATGAACTGGCGCGGCACGGCGCCGCCGACCACCTTGTCGACGAACTCGAAGCCCGCGCCGCGGGGGAGCGGCTCGATCTCGATGGAGCACACGGCGTACTGGCCGTGCCCGCCGGACTGCTTGACGTGCCGCCCCTGGACGCTGCACTTGCGCACGAACGTCTCGCGCAGCGCGGTGCGGTAGGGCTCGGCGGTCACGGTGACGCCGTAGCGGTCGGACAGCTGGCCGATGAGGTCGTCGACGTGGGCCTGGCCCATCGTCCAGAGCACCACCTGCTCGGTCTCGGCCGAGTGGTCGAGGCGCACGGTGACGTCCTCGGCGACGAGGCGTTGCAGCGCCGCTGCCAGCTTGTCCTCGTCGGACTTCGTCGCGGCGCGGATCGCCACCGGCAGCTGCGGCTCGGGCAGCAGCCACGGCGCGACGACGGCGGGCCGCTCCGGTGACGACAAGGTGTCGGACGTCTCGGCGCGGGTCAGCTTCGACACGAGGGCCAGGTCGCCGGCGATGGCGGTGCCCCTTGGTCGGTGGCCGTCGAGAAAGGGCGAGGCCAGGGGGCCGACCCGCTCGTCGTCGTCGTGGGCCGGGTGCCCGGCCACGTCGTGGCCGACGAAGTCGCCGAGGTGGCCCGAGACGTGCACCGTCTCGTCGACCCGCAGCGTGCCGGAGAAGACGCGCACGAGCGAGAGGCGCCCCACGTACGGGTCGGTGGTCGTGCGCACGACCTCGGCAACGAGCGGTTGAGCGGGGTCGCAGGCGACCCCGCTGATCGCACCGCCTGCCGGGCTGGTCACCGTCGGCAGCGGGTGGACGGTCGGGTCGGGGAAGGCGCGCTCGACCATGCCGAGCAGCTCCTCGACGCCGGCGCCGGTCAGGGGTGACACCGGCACGATGGGGAAGAAGGTGCCCTGCGCGATGGCGGCCCGCAGGTCGGTCAGCAGTGACTCGGTGTCGATGGTCTCGCCCTCGAGGTAACGGTCGAGCAGGGTCGCGTCCTCGGACTCCTCGATGACCGACTCGATGAGCGCCGACCGGGCGTCCTCGTGCTCCTCGGAGGTCGCACCGGTGAGCAGGCCGACGACCCCGGTGACCTCGCCGCCCGAGAACGTGGGCCAGTGCGTGGCGCGGGCGTCGCCGAACGTGCGCCGGCACGTCTCGACGGTGGTCGCGAAGTCGGCGCGGGGCTGGTCCAGGTGCGTGACGACGACGGCCCGCGGCATGCCGACGGCGGCGCACTCGCGCCACAGCAGCGAGACCGGGCGGTCGATGTCGTCGGCGCCCGAGATGACGAACACCGCGGCGTCGGCCGCACGCAGCCCGGCGCGGAGGTCGCCGACGAAGTCGGGGTAACCGGGGGTGTCGAGGAGGTTCAGCGTGACCGGGCCCGACTCGAACGAGGCGGCGGT
>JABFXB010000012.1 GCA_013361975.1 Dermatophilaceae bacterium | reverse complement strand
TGGCTCATCGTCCGTGCGGCCGAGCGGCCCGTCATCCTCACGCTGCTCACCGCCATCGTCATGGTGCGCGCGTTCGGCATGGCCCGGCCGGTGTTCCGCTACTGGGAGCGGCTGGTCAGCCACGACGCCGCCCTGCGGCTGCTCGCCGAGCGTCGGACCGCCGCCTACGAGGCGCTGATCCCCCTCACCCCGGCGAGGCTCGGCCGGCGGCGCCGCTCCGACGTGCTGACGGGGGTCGTCGACGACCTCACCGACGCCGTCGACGCGCAGGTGCGCGTCACCGTGCCCGTCATCTCGACCGCCCTCGCCGGCGGGCTGGCGATCGCCCTCACGATGGCGCTCGCGCTGCCGGTCGGGCTGGTCATGCTCGCCCTCGGTGTCGCGGTGACCCTCGTCAGCGCGCTCGCTGCCGCCCTCGAGTCCCGTTCCCTGCCAGACCTGCTCGCTTCTCGAGCCGAGGTCAATCGCGTGAGTGAGCTCGTCGCGAGCCAGTCGGGCGAGCTGCGGGCCGTCGGTGGCTGGGCCACCGCCATCACGTGGCTCGACGGGGCGCACGCGACGCTCGCGCGCACGACCCGCCGCATCAGTGCGGGCCGGTCGCTGGCCGCCTCGCTCTACCTCGTCGCCGTCGGGGTGGCCGTGGCCGGGACCGCCGTCATCGCTCGGGACCTCGACGTCTCCACGCCGGTCAAGGCGCTGCTCGTGCTGACCCCCGTCGCGGTGTCCGATGCCGTCAGCCCGCTCGTCGACGCCATGCGCGCCCTCGCGCGGGCCCGCGGCAGCGAGCGCCGCATCGACGACCTGCTCGGCCTCGCCCCCGCCGTCGCCGACCCCGCCCCCGAGACCGTGCGCGACACCGCAGCCGGAGCCGACGCCGCCCTCGACGCACGACCCAGCGCGGCGGCATACGGGCGCGGGGGCGTGCAGCTGCGCGACGTCAGCGCGTCGTGGACCGGCGCGCGCACCGACCTCGCGCCGACCGACTTGGCCGTCGAGCCCGGCACGTCGATCGCCGTCACCGGCGCGAACGGCAGCGGCAAGTCGACGCTGCTCGCCGTGCTCGCCCGGCACCTGGACCCGACGAGCGGCAGCTACCGCCTCGACGGCACCGATGCGCTCGACCTGCCTCTGGCAGAAGCCCGCTCGCACGTCGCGGTCGTCGACGACGAGACCCACGTCCTCGCGACCAGCCTGCGCAACAACCTCACCCTCGCTCGCCCGGACGCCACCGACGACGCCGTCGACGACGCCCTCGCGGCCGCCGGTCTGGGCGACCTCCGGAGGGAGCTCCCCGACGGCCTGGACACGCTCCTCGGAGCCGGAGGCCGCGGCCTCTCCGGCGGCGAGCGCGCCCGCCTCGGCATCGCGCGGGCGCACCTCAGCGAGCGGCCCCTCGTGCTCCTCGACGAGCCGGTCGCCCACCTCGACCCGCCCACGGCCCGCGCCGTCGTCGAGGACCTCACGTCCCTCACCAGCCGGACGGGCACCCGCAGCGGCGCCCGGACGATCATCATGGTGACCCACCGCGACGACGGAACCGACCTGTTCGACCGTGTCGTCGAGGTGCGGCGCCCGCCATCGGCGACGATGGCACCCACCGCGGTCACCCAGCCGGACGACCGCACGCACGGAACCGGCCGACTGTTTCGACAGGGCCGATAGATTGGAACCGCCATGCCCAGCACCCCCCGCAACCGCCTCGGCGACCTCGAGCGCGCCGTCATGGAAGAGCTCTGGAGCACCGCCGACGCGCATCCTGAGGGCCGCACGGTGCGTGAGGTGCACGACTCCATCGGCGTGGAGCGCGGCCTGGCCTACACGACCCTCATGACGGTGCTCGACCGGATGGCGAAGAAGGACCTCGTCCAGCGCGAGCGCGACGGCCGGGCCTGGCGCTACACGCCCGCCTCGACCCGCGCCGAGCTGACGTCCGAGTCGCTGCACCACACCCTCGGCGAGCTCGCCGGCGACACTCGCCGGTCGGCCCTGCTGCACTTCCTCGACGAGTCGACCCCCGAGGAGATCGACGAGCTGAAGGCCGCCCTCGCCGAGCTCGAGGCCCGCAGACCCGACGACCGCAGAGCCTGACCCGTGCTCGTCGTCGCGGGACTCGTCGTGCTGGCGGTCCTGCTCTCCTGGCCGGTCCCCCGCGCCCTCGCCCGGGTGACCAGCCTTCGCCGCGCTCCGCGGGCGGCCTTGGTGCTGTGGCAGTCCACGGCCGTGGCCGCGGTGCTCGCCGCGCTCCTCGCGGCACCGGCCGCCCTCCCCTCGCTGCTCGGACGCCAGGTGCGCCTGTCGGAGAGCTGGCCGACCGTCACGGTCGCCGCCCTCCTCAGCGCCGTCGTGGCGGTGCGGCTGCTGCTCTCAGGCGACCGCGTGGGGCGCAACCTGCGTGCCGCCCGGCGCCGGCACCGCGACCTCGTCGACCTGCTCGGCACGCCCGGCGAGGGAGCCGACCGCCACATGCGAGTGCTCGAGCACACGACCCCGACGGCATACTGCGTGCCCGGCGTGCGACGCCGCGTCGTGCTCACCCAGGGCACCCTCGACCGCCTCGGCCCCGACGAGCTGACCGCCGTCCTCGCCCACGAGCGCGCCCACCTCGCCGCTCGGCACGACCTCGTCATGGAGTTCTTCACCGTGGTGCACGAGGCGATGCCTCCGTGGCTGCGTTCAGAGGCCGCCCTGCGCGAGGTGCACCTGCTCATCGAGGTGCTCGCCGACCGCGCCGCCGTGCGCCGTGCTGGCGCCGTCAACACCGGACGCGCCATCGTCGCGATGGCGGGCGGCCCGAAACCCGTCGGCGCGATGGCGATGGCCGACAGCACCCGCGTCGCGAGCGCCCGCATCCAGCTGCTCGACGCCACCCGCATCGCCGGCCTGCCGGTGGGGGTCGTCGCCGCGACCATGTATGCCGCATCGGCCCTCCTCGTCGCGGTGCCCCTCGCGCTCTACGGCGTCGCGATCGCCGAGCTGTCGCTCGTCTGACGGCCCCGCCGCGGCCCTCGATAGGGTGGGGCGCATGCGCGTACTCGTCAGCGGCGGCGCCGGATACATCGGCTCGCACACCGTGGTCCAGCTCGTCGCGGCGGGGCACGACGTGCTCATCGTCGACAACTTCGGCAACAGCAAGCCGAGCGTCGTCAACCGGCTCGAGGCCCTCACCGGCCGGCACCTGCCGGTGCACTCGTTCGACCTCACCGACCACGACAAGACCGAGCACCTCTTCGCCAACGAGCCGATCGACGCGGTGATCCACTTCGCCGGGCTCAAGGCCGTCGGCGAGAGCGTCGAGCTGCCGCTCGAGTACTACGAGAACAACCTGGGCTCGACCTTCTCGCTCGTGCGGGCGATGCGTCGCCACAACGTGACCAAGCTCGTCTTCAGCTCCTCGGCCACCGTCTACGGCACCGACCAGGAGGCCGCGACCGAGGAGCGCCCCACCTTCGCGACCAACCCCTACGGCTGGACCAAGGTGATGCAGGAGCAGATCCTGCGTGACGTCGCGGTCGCCGACCCGTCGATGCGCATCGCGCTGCTGCGCTACTTCAACCCCATCGGCGCCCACGCGTCGGGCACCATCGGCGAGGACCCGCAGGGCATCCCGAACAACCTCGTTCCCTACATTGCGCAGGTCGCGGTCGGCCGCCGCGAGTTCCTCTCGGTCTACGGCGACGACTACCCGACGCCCGACGGCACCGGCCAGCGCGACTACATCCACGTCGAGGACCTCGCCGCCGGCCACCTCGCCGCCCTCACCCGCCTCGGCACGATGGACGAGCCGGTCGGCATCTGGAACCTCGGCACCGGCCACGGCACCTCGGTGCTCGAGATGCTGCACGCCTTCGAGCGGGCCGTGGGCCGCGAGCTGCCCTACCGTGTCGTCGAGCGCCGCCCCGGCGACGTCGCCGTCTCCTTCGCCGACCCCGCCAAGGCCAACCGCGAGCTCGGCTGGGTCGCGACGCGCACCATCGACGACATGTGCGCCGACACGTGGCGCTGGCAGCAGGCCAACCCCACCGGCTACCCCGACGCCTGACAGCTCAGCCCACCAGCACGCCGTATGCCGGCTGGCCCGGCCGGGTGCCCGCCTTGGGCTCGGCCGTGGCGTGACGGCATACGTGATGGGGCGCGCGGACCGACGGACCGCCACGAACGGCCCTTCCGGCGGCCGTCGAGCGTGAGTCGCGGCCGTCGTGGCGGTCCGTCGGTCCTGTGGACAACCCGCCCTTGCAGCGATGCCCGCGCGGCAGGCTGCCCGGATGGAGCTCACCGACCTCGTCGCCCAGCTCGGCGGGGTCTGCTCCTGGTCCGACCTGCGCGCCTGCGCGTCGGCGCGCCGCGTCAGGAAGGCCACCGCGCAGGGGTTGCTCGTGCGGGTGTCCCGAGGGCGTTACACGCTGCCCGGTCTCGACGCAGCCCGCGAGCTCGCCACCCGCGCCGGCGCCACCGCATCGCACACGACGGCCGCCCTGCACTGGGGTTGGGGCGTCAAGTGGGCCCCCGCCGAGCCGCACGTCACCCTGCCGCGCGGGCGCAAGCTGCGTGCGCACGCCCGGTCGGGCGTCGTGCGGCACTGGCGCACTCTGGCCCAGGGGGACGTCGTCGACGGTTGGGTCACCAGCAAGGTGCGCACCGTCGTCGACTGCTGCCTCGACCTGCCGTTCGACGAGGCCCTGGCCGTTGCCGACTCGGCACTGCGGTCAGGCGTGCAGCTGGCTGACGTGGTGCCTGCGGCCGCTGCCCTGCCACCGAGGCAGCGAAGGAGGGTCGGCCGGGTGCTGCTGCATGCCGACCACCGTGCGGCCAACCCCTTCGAGTCGGTCCTCCGTGCGATCTGCCTCTCGGTCAAGGGGCTCACGGTCGTGCCACAGCACGTGGTGAAGGCGCGCGGCTTCTACGCCAGAGTGGATCTGGCGGACGCCGACCTGATGATCGTCATCGAGGCGGAGAGCCTCGAGTTCCACGCGGACGCGGCGGCCCTCCAGCACGACTGCCGTCGCTACACCGGGCTCGGGGCCCGGGGTTGGGTGGTGCTGCGCTTCACGTGGAGCGAGGTGATGACCCAGCCGCACTACGTCCGCGAGGCGCTGACGATGACCGCCGCGGTCAGACGGACCGCCACGAAGGGGCAAGCACGAACTGGTCCAGCAGAGACCGGTGCGGTCGTGGCGGTCCGTCGGAGCGCCTGACGACCACGTCGAGCACGTGACCGAGCGGTCGGGTCCGCGGGCTGCGTCAGGGCCGGGGGTCGAGGGCGTCGTAGTCGCGGAACGAGGTCACCTTCGCCACGGTGACGACGACCAGCACGACGACGAGCACGCCGCCCACGACGGACGGCACCCAGGTGGCCGTCAGCGTGGCCAGGGTGCCGGCGAACATCTGCCCGAGTCGCGGCCCTCCGGTGACGACCACGGTGAAGACGCCCTGGGTGCGGCCGCGCAGCTGGTCGGGCACGGCCGCCTGGAGGATCGACTGGCGGAAGATCGCGCTGATGTTGTCGGCGCCGCCCGAGACGGCGAGGCACAGGGCCGCGCCGGCGAGCGCCCACCGGTTGACGTCGCCGAAGTCCATCGACGCGACGGCGGAGCCGCCGAGGGTCGTCACGGCGAGCACGACGCCGAAGCCGACGATGCCGAGGCCGTACGCGACGATCGAGTCGCGGATCGCCCTGCCCTGCCAGCGCAGCCCGGTCACCCGTCCCGAGCCGAGGCTGGAGAGGATGCCGCCCACCGCGAACGACGCGAGCAGGATGCCGGCAGTGACGGAGCCCCCGCCGATGACGATGGCACCGACCGCCGGGAAGAGCACCATCGGCTGCCCGAACGTCATGGCGATGATGTCGACGACGAAGCTCATGCGGACGTTGGGGGCGTTGCGCAGGTGCGCGAGCCCGTCGACGACCGACCGGAAGCCCCGGGCTGTCGGCCGCTCGCCCTCGGGCTTGATGTGGGGCAGCGTCCAGAGGCCGAAGAACCCGGCGAAGAAGAGGACGACGTCGATCGTGTAGGTCCACGCGTAGCCGGCACGGGCGACGAGCACACCGGCGACTCCGGGGCCGACCGTCACCATCACGCCCGCCGAGATGCCAAGCAGCGCGGCAGCTTTCGGTAGCTGCTCCTTGGGCAGCAGCCGTGGCGTGATGGCCTGCCGCGTCGCCGAGGCGATCGTCGCGGCGACGGCGTTGACCGTGGTGATGACGTAGAACATCCAGACGTGCTCGGCCCCGAGCCACGCGATCGTCGCGAGGACGACGGTCGAGGCCCACGCGACGGTCGAGGCCGACAGGGCGACGGTGCGCCGGTCGAAGCGGTCGGCGATCGCCCCGCCGTAGAGCCCCGCGACGATCATCGGCAGCAGGGAGAACCACGCCACGAGCGAGACCATGAACGTCGAGTGGGTCAGGTCGTAGATGTGCAGGCCGACCGCGGTGTTGGTGACGAAGGTGCCGATGCCGGCCAGGGTGTTGCCGCACCAGAGCCGGGCGAAGGCGGGGCTGACCCGCAGGGGCGTGAGGTCGATGAAGTGCGACCTGCGTGCGGCTGCGTCGAGCTCCAGGCTGGTGTCGGGGCCCGGCGAAGCATCGGTCACAGAGCGACGCTACGCCACGGCGAGCGAGTGCGAGCCGACGGGCGCGCAGGCCGGGACGTCGCGCAGGCGCGAACCGTCACGCACCCACACCCAGCGCCCCTCAGCGGTGCGCCGGGCCACCTGGGTGCGCACCGCCCCGTCGGCGCACGAGGACGTCGTCATCGCGAGGTCACCCGTGACGACGGCGCGTGACTCCACCGCCCCGTCGAACCGCCCCAGGGCCCCGGCGGCGAGGGCCGCGGCGAAGGCGCGACGGATGGCCTCGGGCCCGGCCGCCTCACGACCCAGCGGGAGACTCACGACGGCGTCAGCGGCATACAGGGCGACGATGCCGTCGAGGTCGCCGGCTGCAGCGAGCTCGACGAAGCGGGCCTCGAGCGCCTCGGGGGTGGGCCCCCCCGCCCCGGGCTGCGGTGTCGTCGTCATGCGCACACCGTGTCACCGACCACCGACACTGCCCCGCAACCCTGTCCGTCGGACAGCCCTTCCGGATGTCCGGTGGACAGTCCGACGAGGCTGTCACCTCGCTTCGGCCTTCGGAGGGCGTTCTCCGGTGTTGAATGGGGATCATGTCGCCTCGCCCCGTCCACGTCACTTTCGTGTGCAGCGGCAACATCTGCAGGTCGCCCATGGGTCACGTGATCCTCCAGCAGATGGTCGACGACGCCGGCCTGCGCCACCTCGTGCGCGTCAGCTCGAGCGGCACCGGCGACTGGCACGTCGGCGAGCAGGCCGACCCGCGCACCGTCGCCGAGCTCGCCAGGCACGGCTACGACGGCAGCCGGCACCGAGCCCGCGAGTTCGATCCCGCCGAGTTCGACGACGTCGACCTCGTGCTCGCGTCCGACGAGGGCCACGTCCGCACGCTCCAGCGCCTGGCCCGCACGCCGGCCAACCGGCGCAAGATCCGGCTCGTGCGCGAGTTCGATCCCGAGGCGGTCGCCGCGGGCACCCTCGAGACCGGTGACCCGTGGTACGGCGGCGAGGACCACTTCGCCCGGTGTTTCACTGAGGTGGAGGCGGCCTGCCGTGGCATCCTGCACTACGTCAGGGACCAGCTGGACGGCCGGCTGGACGGTCGCCTGGGCGTCCTCGACGACCAGCAGGAGACCGGTCGGCCCTGACCCCGACGCGAGACCCGAGCCTCACCGTGCCCGACTACCCCTACGGATCCCCTTGCTGGGTCGACCTGCTCGTCAGCGACGTCCCGAGGGCGAAACGCTTCTACACCGAGCTCTTCGGCTGGCAGTGGATCGCCGGCGACTCCGCCACCGGGGGCTACACCATGGCCCTCCTCGACGGCCACCCCGTCGCCGGCATCAGCCGCAAGCCCGACGGCGCCCCGGTCCCCAGCCAGTGGACCACCTACCTGCGCGTCGGTGACATCGACGTCGCCGCGCGCGCCATCAGCACCTACGGCGGCCGCACCATCGGTCGACCGGTCCCCCTCGGCGCCCTGGCGAGCACCCTCATCGCCGTCGACCCGTCCGGCACGTACTTCGGGGTGTGGCAGCCGCGCGACCTGCCCGGCAGCGGCCTCCTCGACGAGCCCGGGTCGCTGACGTGGAACGAGCTGCTGACCCGCGCCTACGACCACGTGCAGGCGTTCCAGCACGCCGTCTTCGGCCACGAGTTCACCGATGAGACGGAACCCGACGGGCCGCGCTGGTCGACGGCGCACACGGGTGACGGCAACCCGGCATACGGCCTCTCCGAGATCGGCGACGACTGGCCGGCCGACATCCCGTCCCACTGGGTCGCCTCGTTCGCCACGCACGACCTCGACCGCTCCCTGGAGCGGGCGCTCGTCAACGGCGCGGTCGTGCTCCAGCCGCCGTTCGACGGGCCGTACGGCCTGGGCGCCGTGCTGAGCGGCCCTGAGGGAGAGGTCTTCTCGCTCCTCGTGCCCGACCTCGACTGAGTCCCCGAGGCCGTATGCCGTCGGGCCGGGTCGCCCACGTGCGTGGCCTCGACGGACGGCATACGGAGCACCCCCTCCGCTCTGGGAGGATGGGGGTCATGGCTTCGCTCGCTGACGCAACCCCGCCCATCGCGCTCGGGGCGCTCGACGGCCGCTACCGCGCCGCCGTCGCCCCCCTCGTCGACCACCTGTCGGAGGCTGCCCTCAACCGCGAGCGGGTGCACGTCGAGGTCGAGTGGCTGGTGCACCAGACGACCAACGGCGTCGTCCCCGGGGTGCGCAAGCTGAGTGACGACGAGGTGGCGGCGCTGCGGGCCGTCGTCGAGGACTTCGGGCCCCACGAGGTGGCCGAGCTCGGCGAGATCGAGCGGGTCACGGTGCACGACGTCAAGGCCGTCGAGTACTTCCTCAAGAAGCGACTCGCCGAGATCGCCCCCGCCGACACCGACAAGGGGCTGGCCGAGCTGATCCACTTCGGCTGCACGAGCGAGGACATCAACAACCTCTCCTACGCCCTCATGGTCAAGGGCGCGGTCGAGCAGGTCTGGCTGCCCAAGGCGCAGGCCCTCGTCGAGCAGGTGTCGCAGATGGCGCGCGAGCTCAAGGACGTGCCGCTGCTCGCCCACACCCACGGCCAGCCGGCCACGCCGACGACCATGGGCAAGGAGCTCGCCGTCCTCGCGCACCGTCTCGGCCGCCAGCTGCGCCGCATCGGGCGGCAGGAGTACCTCGGCAAGTTCAACGGCGCCACCGGCACGTTCGGCGCGCACGCGCTGGCGCTGCCCGACGTCGACTGGCCGGCGGTGTCGCGCTCGTTCGTCGAGGGCCTCGGGCTCACCTGGAACCCGCTGACGACGCAGATCGAGAGCCACGACTGGCAGGCCGAGCTCTACGCCGACGTCGCCCGCTTCAACCGGATCCTGCACAACCTCTGCACCGACGTGTGGACCTACATCTCGATGGGCTACTTCGCGCAGGTGCGCGGCCAGGGCACCGTCGGCAGCTCGACGATGCCGCACAAGGTCAACCCGATCCGCTTCGAGAACGCCGAGGCCAACCTCGAGGTCAGCAACGCGCTGCTCGACGTGCTCGGCGGCACCCTCGTGCAGAGCCGCCTGCAGCGCGACCTCACCGACTCCTCGATGCAGCGCAACATCGGCACGGCCTTCGGCCACTCGGTGCTCGCCCTCGACAACGTGGCGCGCGGCCTCGCCGGTCTCGACGCCGTGCCCGAGCGCATGGCCGCCGACCTCGAGGCCAACTGGGAGGTGCTCGGCGAGCCGATCCAGTCGGCCATGAGGGCTCTCGGGGCACAGGGGGTTCCGGGCATGGAGGAGCCCTACGAGCGGCTCAAGGAGCTGACCCGCGGCCGTCGCGTCGGCGGTGACGAGGTGCGCGAGTTCGTGCGCGGGCTCGGGCTGCCGGAAGACGTGGAGGAGCGTTTCGTGGCCCTGACGCCGCAGACCTACACGGCGCTGGCGAGCCGCCTCGTCGACGACTACCTCGCCTGACGGCATACGCCCCCTCGACGCAACACACCGAGCAGGTCACAACGCACCGCGATCCGATCCCGGTGTGTTGCGACC
>JABFXB010000164.1 GCA_013361975.1 Dermatophilaceae bacterium | reverse complement strand
CTGTAGAAGGACTCCCCCAGACCCCATGGCCACCCTGTCCCAGTGGATCGAGGGCGCTCGTCCACGCACGCTGCCCGCCGCCGTCTCTCCCATCCTCGTCGGCACCGGAGCCGCCTACCAGACCGGTCACGTCGTCTGGGCGTATGCCGTCCTAGCCCTCGTCGTCGCGCTCTCGCTCCAGGTCGGGGTGAACTATGCGAACGACTACTCCGACGGCATCCGGGGCACCGACGAGGTGCGTGTCGGGCCGGTCCGGCTCGTCGGCCAGCGCCTCGCGGCCCCACGCTCGGTCAAGATCGCCGCGTTCTCGTGCTTCTTCTTCGCCGGGCTCATGGGCCTGGCGCTCGTGGGGCTCTCGGGCCTCTGGGTGATGATCCCGATCGGCGCGGCAGCCATCGTCGCCGCCTGGTACTACACCGGCGGCTCCCGGCCCTACGGCTACCTCGGCCTCGGCGAGGTGTTCGTCTTCGTGTTCTTCGGGCTCGTCGCCACCCTCGGCACCATGGCGACCATGACGCCGCCCACCGCCGCGGGCTGGTGGGGGGCCATCGGCGTGGGTGCGCTGTCGTCGGCGATCCTCGTGGCCAACAACCTGCGCGACATCCCCACCGACCGCGAGCACGGCAAGCGCACTCTGGCCGTGCGCATGGGTGAGTCGGGCACCCGCTGGTTCTACGTCGCCCTCGTCGCCGTCGCCTTCGTCATGACCGGTCTCGCGTCCTTCACCTCGCCGTGGGCCCTGCTCGCCCTGCTGGCCGCGCCCCTGGTCGTCAAGCCGATGCAGACCGTCGTGGGCCGGGCCACGGGGCGCGGCCTGATCCCCGCGCTGGCAGGCACCGGGCAGTTCCTGCTGGCCTGGTCGCTGCTGCTCGCCGTCGGGCTCGCGGTCGGCCGCGCCTGACCCGCCACCGGGGCGGGTCGAGGTGACCGGTCGCGACCGGGCGCGCGGGTGCACCTCGACCCGAACGCCCCTGTTTCCCTGACGCCCGGTCGGCGCGGGTGCCACCGTGGAGGCGTGCACGAGGAGATCGACGTCGTCGTCATCGGCGCCGGCCAGGCCGGTCTCGCGACGAGCCACGAGCTGGGAGTGCGGGGCGTCGAGCACGTGGTGCTCGAGGCCGAGTCGCCGGGCTCGTCGTGGGCCCACCGGTGGGACAGCTTCACCCTGGTCGGGCCGAACCACCTCGTGCTGCTGCCCGGGGCGCCGTACGCGGGCGACGACCCCGACGGGTTCATGTCGCGCGAGCAGATCACCGGACACCTCGAGGACTACGCGTCCCGGCTGACCGCGCAGGTGCGGCACGAGACCCCGGTACGCGTGCTGCGTCCGGCCCGCGACGGCGGCTACGACCTCGAGACCGACCACGGCACGGTGCGCAGCCGCGTGGTCGTCGTGGCGACGGGCGCCTACCAGCGGCCGAACCTGCCCGCGGCCGTGCGGTCACTTCCCCCCGGACCGGCGTGCCTCGACGTCTCGCAGTACCGCAACCCGTCGGGCCTCCCGGACGGCCGGGTTCTCGTCGTCGGCTCGGGGCAGAGCGCGTGCCAGATCGCCGAGGAGCTCGCCCTCGCCGGCCGCGAGGTCGTCATGGCGTGCGGCCTCGCCCCATGGTTCCCGCGCCGCGCGGGCGGCCGCGACGTCTTCGAGTGGCTGCTCGACACCCGGTTCTTCGACCAGCGCGTCGGCGACCTGCCGTCGCCGGCGGCACGCCTCGGCGCGAACCCGCAGGTGAGCGGCCACGGCGGCGGCCACGACCTCCACTTCCGCACGCTGCACGGTCTCGGGGTCCGGCTCGGCGGTCACCTCGTCGGCGCGGACGACCGGACTGTGCACCTGGCTCCCGACCTCGAGGCGACCCTCGCGGCGTCGGACGCCGCGCACGGCTGGCTGCGCGACATCATCGTCGCCGGCTGCGCCCGCACCGGGCGCCAGCCGCCCGAGGTCCCCGATCCCGACCCGTTCTCACCGCGTCCCGTCGAGAGCCTTCCCGTACGCGGCCTCGCCGCCGTGGTCGTGGCGGCCGGGTTCCGAAGCCGCTACGCCGAGTGGATCGAGGTGCCGGGCCTCGTCGACGAGCAGGGGTTCCCCGTCCACGACGACGGCGAGAGCACTGCAGCGCCGGACCTGCACTTCGTCGGTGTGCACTTCCTCAGGAACAGGCGCTCGGCCTTGCTCTTCGGGGTCGGCGACGACGCGCGTGCCACCGCGACCCGAATCGCGGGTCGTCTCGGCCTGAACGGTTGAGCCCCTGGGTGCCCGAGGGCGGGGGCGCCCGGGCTCAGCGGCCGTTGCCGCGCGGGCCCTCGTGGCCGGCGTCCTCGGCGTCCTCGGCCGCCTCGTCGCTCATGGGGTCGGGCTCCA
>JABFXB010000093.1 GCA_013361975.1 Dermatophilaceae bacterium | reverse complement strand
CTGAGCGTGAGCGAGCCGAGGGCGAGGGCCCCCGCGATGAAGGCCGCGATGATGCCGAGGTCGGTGAGCACGGAGGTGACCGGGTCGGGGTTGCGCGCGATCTCCTTCATGGCGTCGACGGCATACGACAGGGGCAGCACGTTCGACACCCACTCGAGCACGGTGGGCAGCTGGTCACGCGCGACGAGCAGCCCGCAGAGCAGGAACTGCGGCAGCACGAACGCCGGCATGAACTGCACCGCCTGGAACTCGGTGCGGGCGAAGCCGCTCGCGAGCAGGCCGAGGGCGGTGCCGAGCACGGCGTCGAAGACGGCGACGACGATGAGCAGCCAGAGCGGCCCGGCGACGTCGAGGTCACAGACCCAGACGGCGAATGCCGTTGCCACGAGGGCCTGCAGGACGGCCAGCGCACCGAACGCGGCCGCGTAGCCGAGCATGAAGTCGCCCTTGCCCATCGGCGTGGTGAGCAGCCGCTCGAGGGTGCCGGACTGGCGCTCGCGCAGGGTCGCGACCGAGGTGACGATGAACATGACGATCATCGGGAAGACGCCCAGCAGGGCCGGGCCGACCGCGTCGAAGACGGGGGTGCCGTCGTAGATCCACGCGAGGAGCCCGAGCAGGACACAGGGCACGACGAGGATGAGCGCGATGGTGCGGCGGTCGGTGCGGACCTGGCGCAGCACGCGCCCGGAGGTGGCGGTGGCGAGACCGGCGTTCACGATGCGCTCCTGTCGGAGGGTGCCGAGGAGGCGCCGGTGCGGGCGGCCTCGGCGTCGATGAGGGCCAGGAAGGCGGCGTCGGCGTCGGCGGCGCCGGTGCGCGCGAGCAGCTCGTCGGGCGTGAGGTCGGCGAGCACCTCTCCGTCACGCAGGAGCACGAGCCGGTCGCAGCGGGTGGCCTCGTCCATGACGTGGCTCGACACGATGAGCGAGTGCCCTCGCTGGGCGAGGCGGCGGAACAGGTCCCACAGGTCGCGACGCAGCACCGGGTCGAGGCCGACCGTCGGCTCGTCGAGCACGAGCAGGCTCGGCCGCCCGACGAGCGCGGCTGCGAGCGAGACCCTCGACTCCTGGCCGCCGGAGAGGTCCTGCACGAGCTGGTCGGCGTGCGACACGAGGTCGACCTCCGCGAGCGTGCGGTCGACGGCGTCGCGAAGGTCCTGGCCGCGCAGGCCCACCGCGCGACCGAAGTAGGCCACGTTGTCGCGGACGGTGAGGTCGCCGTACACGCTGGGGCTCTGGGTGACGTAGCCGACCTCGTCGCGAAGGACGGGAGAGCCGGCGGGGTGGCCGAGCACCGTGACGCTGCCGGCCTCGATGATCTGGACCCCGACGATGCACCGCATGAGGGTGGACTTGCCCGAGCCCGAAGGGCCCAGAAGCCCGACGACCTGGCCGGAGGGGATCGTCAGGTCGAGGTTGGGGATGACGCGTCGCCTGCCGCGGATGACCTGCAGACCGCTCACGGCCACTGCCGGTCCACTGTTATTCATCATGTGATGAAATCTACTCCGGTCGTGGGCCCGTGTCCACGAGATGTTGCTGCAGCACCGGGCCGATGTGGTCGACGAGCTGCTCTCGGGTCGCCTCGGCCAGGGCCGGCACCTTGATCACGTAGCGCGCGACGACGAGACCGATCATCTGCGAGGCGGCGAGCGCCCCGCGCAGCATCGGGTCCGGCGCACCGGTGGACGCGGCGATCCGCCCGAACACCTCACGACCGAGGAACTCGCGCAGCATCCGGGCCGCCTCCTCGCTCGACATGCTCGACCGCACCAGCGCGACGAGCGCCTCGCGCCGCTCGGGCGGCTCCCACACGGTGAGGAACGTCTCGACGATGCGCCAGCCCAGCCGCTCGACACCGCCCGCCGTGATGCGGTCGATGAGCTCGGCCGGGTTGACCGGCACGTCGAGGGTCTCGGCGAAGAGGGCCGCCTTGCCGTCGAAGTAGTGGTGCACGAGAGCCGGGTCGACCCCGGCCTCGCGGGCGATGCCGCGCAGGCTGGTCTTGTCGTATCCCTTGGCAGCAAAGGACTTTCGGGCCGCCTGGATGATCGCCGAGCGGGTGTCCTCACCGCCGGGGCGCCTTCCGCGCGCCTTCACCGCATCGGCCGTCGTCATGGGGACACCGTATGCCGCCCGGGCAGCGACCGCGTGGTCGTCGCACCCGTTGACCGGCTGTCCGCGACGTCCGACAATCGAGGTGTCCGGTCCGCCAAGAGGATCGACGGACCCGCGTGAAAGAGGGTCGATGCGACCATGAACAGATGGACGCATCCGCAGGATGCCCTGCCACTCGTTGCCGGCATCTACGCAGCGTTGTCACCCATCTGGACGACAACCACCACCCGGGCCACCACGACGATGATCGTGCTCGGCGCCATCGCGGCGCTCGCGGCAGTCGCCGAGATCGTGCGGCCCGACATGGTCCCGCTCGAGGGCCTCACCGCCCTCGTCGGCGTGGCGTTCATCGTCGCGCCCTGGGTCATGGGGTTCAGCGGAACCCGCCCGATGGCGTGGACGGCCTGGATCGTCGGGGCCGTCACGTTCCTCGTCGGCGCCGCCGACCTCCAGGTGACCCGCATGCATCACCGCGACACCACCGCCACGTCGCACTGACCGCGTGCTGAGCCCGGACCGGCCCCTGCCGGTCCGGGCTCGTCCGTCACCGACGGGCGTGCTCGCGTCAGACCCCCGTACGGCTTCCACCACGTGGGCGCCCTTGACGCGTCGCGAACCTCTGCGGCATAGGGTGTTCCGGTGGCTGAAGCACCTCTGGACCTCCCGCGCGTCTGGGTCGAGTTCACCGACCCCGCCGACGCGAACCAGCGCTACCGCTGCGACCTCACGTGGCTGACGAGCAGCTGGACGTGCATCTTCGGCAGCGGCTGCCAGGGCATCTACGCCGGCCGGCCCGACGACGGGTGCTGCACGCTCGGCGCCCACTTCACCGAGAAGGACGACTGGAAGCGCGTCGCCAGGGCCGTCGAGGAGCTCGGCGAGGACGAGTGGGAGTACCACGCGGTCGGCACCGCCACCGGCAGCAAGGACGACTGGACCGAGAAGGAGGACGGCGCCCGCAAGACCAAGGTCGTCGACGGCGCCTGCATCTTCCTCAACCGACCCGGGTTCCCCGCGGGTGCCGGCTGCGCGCTGCACCAGCACGCCGTGCTCACCGGGGTGCAGCCGCACACCCTCAAGCCCGACGTCTGCTGGCAGCTGCCGATCCGGCGCACCTTCCGCACCGTGGAGCTGCCTGACGACACGAGCTACCTCGAGGTGACGATCACCGAGTACGACCGCCGCGGCTGGGGACCGGGTGGCCACGACCTCGACTGGTACTGCTCGGGCAACCCCGAGGCCCACGTCGGCCGCGAGCCCGTCTACCGCTCCAACGCCCCGGAGCTCGTCGAGCTGATGGGACCCGAGGCGTACGCCGAGCTGGCGATCCGCGCCGAGGCGCACCTCGCGCAGGCCAAGGCCGTCCAGGCCCGGGGCGCCCGCAAGCTGCTGCCGCTGCTCGTGCACCCCGCGACCCTCGAGGCCCAGCGGTCGAAGTGAGACGGCGATGAGGTCACGATGAGCGAGAGCATGAACGAGCGGCCCGAGATCATCCCGTCGCCCAACATCTGGGAGACGCCCGACGTCTACGAGGTCGAGAACCGCGGCGTCGACCGCGACCACGTCATCGAGGCGGCCATGCGGTCGGTGCGCGACTGGTCGGGTCTCGACGTCGTCGACATCGGCTGCGGCACCGGGTTCCACCTGCCGCAGTTCGCAACGACGGCCAGGTCGGTCACCGGCGTCGAGCCCCACCCGCCGCTGGCCGCCCTTGCGGCACAACGGGTCTCAGGTATGCCGTCCGTGACGGTCCGCGAGGAGGGCGCGGCCTCGATCGGGGTTCCCGACGCGTCGTTCGACGTCGCGCACGCGCGCTGGTCCTACTTCTTCGGGCCGGGCTCCGAGCCGGGCCTCGCCGAGCTCGACCGCATCATGCGGCCCGGCGGCGTGGCCTTCGTCATCGACAACGACGCGACGCGCTCGACGTTCGGCACGTGGTTCCGGCGCGCCCTCCCGTCCTACGACCCGCGCGCCGTGGAGCGCTTCTGGGAGCGGCAGGGCTGGCAGCGGGAGCAGCTCGGCATCCGGTGGGACTTCGACTCGCGCGAGGACTTCGAGGCGGTCGTCGGCATCGAGTTCGCGCCCGAGCACGCCGACCTCATCCTCGCCGAGCACCCGGACGCGACCGGCGTCGACTACGCCGTCAACCTCTGGCACCGCCGCTTCTGACGGCCCGCGCCTTCGTGCGCCCTTCGCGCGGCCGTGGTCACTACGGGCGGCCTGCCGCGCGTTCGCGCCACGAACCCGCGTGCGGGCGCGTCAGTCGGTGAGGTCGAGGGCGATGTCGACGATGGGCGAGGAGTGCGTCAGGCCGCCGACGGAGATGAAGTCGACGCCCGTCTCGGCGTGGTCGCGCGCCCCCTCGAGCGTCATGCCGCCGGTGGCCTCGATCTCGACCGGCTCTCCGGCGGCCCGCAGCAGCTCGACGGTCTCACGCAGCACGTCGACCGACATGTTGTCGCACATGATGAATCGCGCCCCCGCGTCGTAGGCCTCCTGCGCCTCGGCCGGCGTGGTGACCTCGACCTGGACGTCGACCTCTGGGAACCGCTCGCGCACCAGGGCGTATGCCGCGGCGACCGATCCCGCTGCCAGCTTGTGGTTGTCCTTGATCATGGCGACGTCGTAGAGCCCCATGCGCTTGTTGGTGCCGCCGCCGCAGCGCACGGCGTACTTCTCCAGCCAGCGCATCCCGGGGGTCGTCTTGCGGGTGTCGAGCACCATCGTCGACGTGCCCTCGAGGGCGTCGGCCCACCGGCGCGTGTGCGTCGCGACGCCCGAGAGCCGGCTGAGGATGTTGAGGATCGTGCGCTCGGCCACGAGGACGACCTGCGTCGCGCCGGTCAGGCTGGCGATGACGTCGCCGCGCTCGAGCCGTGACCCGTCGTCGTTGACGACCTCGACCGAGGGCACCTCTCCCCCGATCTTGTCGGCGACCGCGGCGAGCACCAGACCGATGACGGGCACGCCCGCGACGACACCAGGGGCCCGCGCCACGATCTCGGCGGTGCGCACCTGGTCGGCCGGGATCGTCGCGAGGGTCGTCACGTCGAGACCGTCGGGACCGAGGTCCTCGCGGAGCGCGACGTCGACGAGCTCGCGGGCCCGGTCCAGCGGGAAACCACTCAGGCCGTCGGTGGTCACCGGCGCCCCTCCATCCGTGAGTCGTCCTGTGCCACAGCCGTTTCGACCGCGGCCTTGTTGTTGTTGCTGCTGATGTTGTCGAGGTCGAGACCCTCGAGGTTGGACTGCGCCACCGGCACCACCCGGGCCTCGACCGACCCTGACGCGGCGCGCCGCAGGTGCACGTGGTGCAGGAAGTGCTCGTCGTCGCGGGCCGGGAAGTCCTCGCGCACGTGACCGCCGCGCGTCTCCTCACGCAGCGCGGCGGCATACGTCAGAGCCCGCCCGAGGTGCAGCAGGTTCGTCGTCTCCCAGCTGCGGGGGCCGCCCTGCTTCTCGGCGTCGTGGGTGACGGCGCGCGCGGCGAGCTCGGTGAGCGTCGCCTGCGTCTGGGCGAGCGACGACGCGGAGCGCACGGTGCCCGAGCCCGCCGTCATGGCGCGCTGCACGTCGAGGCGGCGCTTGCCGCGGATCAGCTCCGGCTCGCCCTCGGGCTCGACGGGCGCGGTCTCGGGAAGCTCGCCGGCGCCGAGCCGGGCCGTCAGGTCGTCGGCGATGCGGCGGGCGAAGACGAGGCCCTCGAGCAGCGAGTTCGAGGCGAGGCGGTTGGCCCCGTGGACGCCGGTGCACGACGTCTCGCCGCACGCGTACAGGCCCTCGACCGAGGTGCGGCCGCGGAGGTCGGTGCGAACGCCGCCGGACGCGTAGTGCTGGGCGGGCGCGACGGGCAGCAGCTGCGTGGCCGGGTCGAAGCCGAGCTCTCGGCACCGCTGCACGATGGACGGGAAGCGCTGCTCGAGGAACTCGGCGCCGAGGTGCCGGCAGTCGAGGTAGACGTGGTCGGTGCCGGTCTCGCGCATGCGGGCGATGATGGCGCGCGCGACGACGTCACGCGGAGCGAGGTCGGCGAGCGGGTGCTGGCCCTGCATGAACCGCTCCCCGGCCTCGTCGACGAGGAAGGCACCCTCGCCGCGAACGGCCTCGGAGATGAGCGGCTGCTGCCCCCGCGAGCCCTCCCCGAGCCACAGCACGGTCGGGTGGAACTGGACGAACTCGAGGTCGGCCAGCACCGCACCGGCGCGCAGGGCTGCCGCCATGCCGTCGCCGGTGGCGACCGACGGGTTGGTCGTCGACGCGTAGATCTGCCCGAGACCGCCGGTTGCCAGCACGACGGCCCGTGCGTGGGCGGCGCCGACCCCGTCGACCTGGCCCTCGCCGATGACGTGCAGCGTCACGCCGCAGACGCGCTCGTCGGCATCGGTGAGCAGGTCGACGACGAGCGCGTGCTCGATGACCTCGATGCCGGGGTCGTCGCGCACCCGGTCGAGCGCGGCGATGAGGGCACGGCTGATCTCGCGGCCCGTGGCGTCGCCGCCCGCGTGCAGGATGCGGTCGCGGTGGTGGCCACCCTCGCGGGTCAGCGAGAGCCCGCCACTGTCGCCGCGGTCGAAGTCGGCGCCGAGGGCGATGAGGTCCCACACCGCGTCGGTGCCCTCGGTGACGAGCGCCTCGACCGCGGCCACGTCACACAGCCCGACACCGGCCACGAGGGTGTCGTGGATGTGCTCCTCGGGGCTGTCCTCGGGCGACATGACGGCAGCGATGCCGCCCTGCGCCCACGCCGTCGAGCCCTCGTCGAGCACCGTCTTCGTCACGAGCAGCACCCGGTCGACGCGGCGCCGCAGCCGCAGGGCCGTGGTGAGGCCGGCGATGCCGGAGCCGACGACGATGACGTCGGCGGTCGCCGTCCAGCCGGGCGCCGGCGCGCGCAGCCGCCGCGACACGGTCACGTCGGGGAGCCCGAACTGCGGCATGCGGTGGCCTCTCAGTCCTGGTAGTCGTGGTGGCGCTCGGTGACGGCGGACGTCAGCAGGCCGAAGCCGTCGGGGACGTCCCCTGCATCGTGCCCCACCTCGACCATGCGGTTGTGGTCGTCGACGAAGACGACCCGCGGCTCGAAGGTACGCGCCTCGGCGTCGTCCATGGCGGCATACGCGATGATGATGACGGTGTCACCGGGCGAGATGAGCCGCGCCGCCGCGCCGTTGATGCAGACGATGCCCGAGCCGCGCTCGCCCTCGATGGCGTAGGTCGTGAGGCGGTTGCCGTTGTCGACGTCGACGACGTCGACCTGCTGGCCCGGCCAGAGGTCGGCGGCGTCGAGCAGGTCGCGGTCGATGGTGAGCGAGCCGACGTAGTGCAGGTCGGCCTGCGTGACCTTGGCCCGGTGGATCTTGGAGTGGAGCATGAACCGCTGCACAGTGGACTTCCTCGGGAGGGTTGGGACTGGAAGACGTTGTGGGAGTGAGGGACTCAGGTCTGCGTGAAGGTCTCGAGCGCCCTGCCGCCCGGCCCGACGAGCACCGGCAGGTTGTCGATGAGGCGCGTGGTGCCGACACGGCCGGCCACCGCGAGCAACGCCTCGCCGCGGTACCACTCCGGCACGTCCTCGAGGGTGTCGGGGTGGACGAGCACGAGGTAGTCGATGAGAGCGAGAGGCTCGCGCACCAGCACCGCCCGGGCGGCGCGACGCACGGCCGACGGTCCCTCGGCCGCGGCGGCGGCGCCCGCACGCAAGGCCGCCGACAGGCACAGGGCGGTCTCACGGTCGGACTGCGTCAGGTAGGTGTTGCGGCTCGACATCGCGAGGCCATCGGGCTCGCGGACCGTCGGCACCGAGACCACCTGCACCGGGAAGTCGAGGTCGCGGCACATCCGCCGGATGAGCAACAGCTGCTGGGCGTCCTTCTGCCCGAAGTACGCCGCGTTGCACCGCGTCAGGTGCATCAGCTTGCCGACGACCGTGAGCATGCCGTCGAAGTGTCCGGGCCGGGCCTGGCCCTCGAGCACGTCGCCGAGCGGACCGGCCGAGACGCGGACGCCCGGGTCGCCGTCGGGGTAGATGACGTCGGGCGTCGGCGCGAAGACGAGGTCGACACCCGCGGCCGTGCAGATCTCGAGGTCGGCGTCGAAGGTGCGCGGATAGCGGGAGAGGTCCTCCTTGGGCCCGAACTGCAGCGGGTTGAGGAAGATGGTGACGACGACGTGCGTGTGCTTCCTCCGCGCCGTGTGGATGAGCGTGGCATGGCCCTCGTGCAGGGCGCCCATCGTCATGACGACCGCGACGTCGCCGTCGTCGAGCGCGGCACGCGCCTCACGCAGCTCGTCGCGGGTGCGGGCCACCACGGGTGCGGTGGTTTCGATCACGGTCGGTCCTCCTCGTGCGCCAGCAGCTCGAGCAGCGGGTCGGCGGCGGACGCGCGGAGGCGCCCGCTGAGCAGCGCCCGCTGCGCCGTCGCTCGGGCGAGCGCCAGGTAGGTCGGCTGGATGTCCGGGGCAACCTTGCGCAGCATCGCGACGTGCCCGGCAACGGTACCGGCATCGCCTCGCGCCACCGGCCCGGTGAGGGCTGCGTCACCCCGCTGGAGGGTGTTGGCGAGCGCCGCGGTGAGGAGCGGCTCGAGCACGCGAGCAGGGTCCTCGATGCCGGTCTCGCCGAGCAGCTGCATCGCCTGGGCCACCAGGGTGACGAGGTGGTTGGCCCCGTGGGCGAGCGCCGCGTGGTAGGTGACGCGGTCGTCCTCGGCGACCCACACCGGCTCGCCGCCCATCTCGATGACGAGCGCCTCACCGACGGGCCGGGCGAGGTCGACGCTCGTGACGCCGAAGCAGCAGCCGCCGAGGCGCTCGAGGTCGAGGGCCGTGCCGGTGAACGTCATGGCCGGGTGCAGCGCGAGCGGGATGATGTCGCTCGCCGCGGCCGCCTCGAAGACGGAGATGCCGTGCGCGCCGGACGTGTGCATGACGAGCTGGCCCTGAGTGAAGGTGCCGGTCGAGCTGAGCCCCGCGACGAGCGGCTCCAGCGCGTCGTCGGGCACGGCCAGTACCACGAGGTGCGCGCCCGACACGACCTCGGGGATCGGCTTCACCGGCACGCCGGGCAGCAGGGTGGCTGCGCGCTCCAGGCTCGCCTCGCTGACGGCCGAGACACCGGTGACGACGTGGCCGGCCCGCACGAGCGCCGCACCGAGCACGGCGCCGACGTGCCCGGCGCCGACGATGCCGACGTCGAAGCGCGCGGGGCGGTCGTGCGGGGTGCTCACCCACGGCACGCTATCGCCTACAGTCCGGAGGCGTGGATCCCGTTCCGTGGCGCGAGGCGTGGCACGACGCCCTGTATGCCGCCGGGCGTGGTTTCTACGTCGCGGCCGGCGGTCCGGCGGCGCACTTCACGACCGCGACCCACGGCGTGACCGGTCGCGTGCTCGCCGACGCGCTGCTCCGCCTGTGGCACGACCAGCACGGCAGTCGCCTCCCGTCGGTCGTCGTCGACGTCGGCGCCGGCCGCGGCGAGCTGGCCACGCACCTGCTGGCCGCCCTCCCCGAGTCATTCCCCACGGGGTCGAGGTATGCCGTCGCGCCGGGTCGCGAGGAAGCACCTGGACCCGTCGTGCGCGTGGTCGCGGTCGACGTCGTGGACCGCCCGGACGGGCTCGACCCGCGCATCGAGTGGCTGCGCTCCCCCGGCGGCCCGGACCTCCCAGCCGGGCTGAACGGCCTGGAGGACGCACTGGTGATCGCGCACGAGTGGCTCGACGTCGTGCCGTGCACCATCGCGGAGGTCGACGCGAGCGGCCTGCTGCGCGAGGTCCACGTCGACCCGCGGACGGGAGAGGAGTCGCCGGGGCCCGCACTCGGCGAGGCGGACGCGCGGTGGGCCCGCGACCACTGGCCCGGCACCGCCCCGGGCGACCGCGTCGAGGTGGGCCTCACCCGTGACCGGGCCTGGTCCGGGCTCCTCGCCACGGTCGCCTCGGGCACGGTCGTGGCTGTGGACTACGGCCACACGAGGACCGAGCGGCCGCACGA
>JABFXB010000325.1 GCA_013361975.1 Dermatophilaceae bacterium | reverse complement strand
CTCCTGCGACACCACGTCGGCCAGCTCGATGACCCACGGGCCGGCTGCGGCGTCGGTCATGTCGCGGACGTGCGCCCGGTCGACGGCGCGAAGGACGGCCCGGACGACGCCACACCGTCGGCGATGACCTCTCGCATGAACGCGACGAGGTCACGGCGCCTGCGGTCGGGCTCTGCGGCATACGTCGAGGGGTCGTCGGGACGCTCTCTCACGCGAATCGCCTCCTCGACGATCTCTCGGTGAGCCCGGTAGGCGTCGAGGGCCCAGCGCCCCGCGCCCGACTTCGACGTGGGTGCACCGGTGACGAGGAGGTGCACGAGTCGCGGCGCCCCGAGCGCTCCCCATTCCGCCGCCTGCGGGAGGGACGCCTCGCGCGGGTGGTGCTCCATCGCCTCGAGCTGCGCACGCCAGTAGGTGTCGAGGTTCCGGCGGGTCGCCCGGCGCAGCGCCTCGTCGTCGCTCCAGACGGCCAGCTCGCGAAGGTCCTTGCCCCGCAGAGTGACTCCGTGGTCGCGCAGCTCTCGCCACGTGATGTGCGCGATGTCGGCGTGGGTGCCGACGTCGAACCAGCCATGCAGCACGCCGGGCACGTCCGGCACCACGTCGGGGCTGCCCGCGAGGTCTTCGGCGACGCAGTAGAAGCCGTCGTATGCCGGCTGCGGCCACTGCCTGTCGAGCAGTCCGGGCAGCCGCTCGTCGAGCAGGCGCACGTGGGCGTCGCACACCGCGAGCACGGCATCGGGCACGGCATCGGG
The DNA here is from genome assembly GCA_013361975.1 of Dermatophilaceae bacterium. Lineage (GTDB taxonomy): Bacteria > Actinomycetota > Actinomycetes > Actinomycetales > Dermatophilaceae > Terrabacter. Next base: position 1,620 of record JABFXB010000325.1, on the reverse strand, counting down.
CAGCTCGGCGCGCCCGGGCACTGCCACGACGGTCAGACCGCCGCGCCGAAGGTGGCTCTCGAGGCCAGTGCCTCGCGCAGCTCGGCGTCGGCGTCGACGAGTGAGCGGCGCACTGCCGGCGTGAGGTCGTCGCGCGAGAGGGCGTCGGCGCTGAGGCGCGCCGTCTCGTCGGTGAACACCTTCGGGAACGCGACGAGCACGACGCGCGAGAGTGCGTCCTCGCCGACCCAACCGGACATGGCCGGGACGTCGGTGAAGAACCGCGGCACGTAGTCGTCGACCAGGTCGTCGCCGGGCGCCGTCCAGAAGCCCCGCGCGAGGTGGATCATCTCGTAGTTCGAGCGGCCCTCGCGCCCGGTGAGCTGCTGCCAGGCCCAGGTCTTGGCGTCGGCCTCGGGCAGGCTGGCCCGGCACATGAGCGCGTTGAGGCTGCCCTGGAGGGTGTCGTCCTTGGCGCGGAAGGCCTCGATGTCGTCGGCCTCGACGAGGCCCCGCGACGCCAGGTTGCGCACGACGATCCAGCGGAAGTCGCCGTCGTCCTCGAGTCCGGCGGGCAGCCCGTGGCCGTCGGCCCAGGCCCGCAGCAGCACGGCGTCGTCGCTCGTGCCGGCCACCAGACGCGCCGCCGCCAGCGACTCGGTCGTGCCGGCGCCGGACCGCTCGAGCAGGCCGGTGCCCGCGCGGTTCAGCCGGTCGAGGGCGTCGTCCTGCGCGGCCCGGGGCACGAACCACGGCACGATGCGGTGCTCGGCGTAGGCCGCGACGCGGGTGAGGATCGAGGAGTTGGACTCGTGCGGCCATGCCGCGTCGAAGACGTCGAGGAACGCGTCGGGAGAGACGGTGGCGCCGTGCACGCCGTCGATGAGCGCCGACCACACGACGGCGCGGGCCTGGGCGTCGGGCACCTGCGCGAGCTGCGACGGCAGCGCCGCGACCGTGTCGTCGGACAGGCGCACGCGTGCCCAGGTCAGGTCGGACGCGTTCGGCACCACGATGGCCGGCTCGGGCGTCCCCTCCAGCTCCGCGAGCGTGGTCTCGGTCCCGGTGACCGTCACCGAGGCGCGCGCGAGCTCGCGTCCATCGGTCCAGCCGGCCACGTCGAGGGCGTGCGGTCGGTCGGCGGGCCGCTCGGCGGGCGTCTCGCGCCGCACGACAGCCGACTCGACGACCCCGCCCAGCTCCTCCAGCTCGACCGAGATCGTGTCGCGGTCTGCCGTGAGCAGCCACGCCCGGGACCAGGCCTGCAGGTCCTTGCCGCTCGCCTGCTCGATCGCGTCGAGGAAGTCGGTCAGGGTGCCGTTGCCGTACGACTTGTCGGTCAGGTAGGCGCGCACGCCGGAGATGAACTGCTGGTCGCCGACGTACGCGATGAGCTGCCTCAGCGTGGCCGCGCCCTTGGCGTACGAGATGCCGTCGAAGTTCTGCAGCGCGCTCTGCGCGTCGAGCGCCTCGACGCCGGCGACGGGGTGGGTCGACGGTGAGCGCTCCGCGCCGTAGCCCCATACCTTGCGCACGATCGAGGAGTCGACCCAGGCGTCGGTGTACTCGGTCGCGTCGACGAGGGCGCGGTGCGACATGTACTCGGCGAACGACTCGTTGAGCCAGAGGTCGTCCCACCAC
>JABFXB010000559.1 GCA_013361975.1 Dermatophilaceae bacterium | reverse complement strand
GAGTGTCCTGCGCTGGCTGCCCGCATCGTGCGGGACCTTCGGGAGATCGTGGTTGCCCACGCCCTCCAACCGGCGGTCATTGGTCGTGGACCAGAGTACGGGCAGTCCCCCGTCCCGACCAAATCGGGCTGGACGCCCTCCCGGCCCCGACGCGCCTTCTCACCCGCGCTCGGCCCGCGCGTCGAGCGCGGGCTCCCGGACCACGGCGGGTGGATGTCCTAGCGTGACAGACATGGCGAGTGGCGATGGAGGCGACCGCCCGACCGCGGCGCACCGGCGGGCGATCCGCCGTCGGCGCTCATGGGCGGGTGCGGTCGTGCTGCTCTGCTTCGCGGCCGACGTCTGGTCCGTCTCGGCCGCGGGCGCACGTGAACCCGTGGCCGACCGTCCTGCTCCGGCGGCCACGCAGGCCACCTCGACCGCCACGACGGCCGCGCCGCCGGTCGACCAGGCAGAGCAGGTGCCGGACGCTGCCACCGACTCGCAGGCCAGTGGCAGCTCACCGGCGCGCCCCGGCGCGGCCGCCAAGAGCGGCACGACCAACAGCAAGGGCGACGACAGAGACTCCAAGGGCGCGGTCATCGAGTCCGGCTCGGGCCGGTTCACGGTCGTCGCGATGCCCGCCTCCGCGCTGCGGCCGGAGCCGTCGGGCGGGCGGACCGTGCGCTACACCGTCGAGGTCGAGGGCGGCACGGGCATTCCGGGCCAGGAGTTCGCCGCGACGGTGGGGACCGTGCTGACCGATCCCCGCGGTTGGCAGACCAAGGACGGCGTCCGCTTCGTCGACGTGCCTCCCGCCGAGGCCGCGAAGGGCGCTCCTGTCGACCTGCGCATCACGCTCGCCAGCCCGGACACGACGGACCGGCTGTGCGCCCCGCTGGAGACCCGGGGACAGGTCAGCTGCCACAACGGCGGGCGGGTCGTGCTGAACCTGCGACGCTGGCTCCTCGGCGCCGAGGCCTACGGCAGCGACGTCGCGGCGTACCGCACCTACCTGGTCAACCACGAGGTCGGCCACGGCATCGGCCACCCGCACGAGTACTGCGGCGGCAAGGGCCAGGTCGCACCCGTGATGATGCAGCAGACCTACGGCCTCAAGGGCTGCACCCCCTGGCCTTGGCCCACCCCCAAACCGGCCTGACGTCGACGCGGTCGTGGGACCGCTCCCACTCGATGTCGCGAGGTGCCCACTCGTGAGTCGAGTGGGCACCTCGCTTCGCCGCTGGAGCAGGCGGTGCGTCAACGGTCGGGATGCACCACCATCGCCGAACCACCGCCACGGCGGACCGTCTCCGCGGCAGCCTCGAACACGCCACCGCCCAGGCTCCGGATCGCCGTGACGGCGCCGATCTCGTTGGGGGTGCCGCCGGGCGCGAGCTTGTGCCCGAGAGCCGTCAGCGCTGCGCCGGTGGGCCCGGCGAGGATCGCCGGCTCCGCCCCCTCGGCGCTGCCGTTGCGCGAGCTGAGGCGCGGCGCCGCGATGGCGTCGACGAGGGGCAGTCCACGGTCGAGGTAGCCGAGGATCGTCTGCGACACCGACGTGATGATGGTGGCCCCGCCCGGCGAGCCGACGGCCAGGAACGGCGTGCCGTCCTGAAGCAGGATCGTCGGGCTCATCGACGAGCGCGGTCGCTTGCCGGGGCCCGGGAGGTTGGGGTCGGCTGCCTCCCCTTGCGTCGGGGTGAAGTTGAAGTCGGTCAGCTCGTTGTTGAGGAGGAAGCCGTAGCCCGGCACCGTGATGCCCGACCCACCCGTCTGCTCGATCGTGAGCGTGTAGGACGCCACGTTGCCCCAGCGGTCAGCCGCGGTCAGGTGCGTGGTCGACTGCCCCTCGCTGGGCTGCGCCGAGGTGGTCGCCGTCGCGCACGAGGTGTAGGAGCCATCGGGGACGCCCGGGGGTATGGGCCGCGGGGAGTAGGCCTTGGTCGGGTCGAAGAGGCAGGCACGCTCGGCGGCGAAGCCGGTGCTCGTGAGCTCGCCGACGGGGACGCCGGGCACGTCGCCGACGTAGCGGTTGCGATCTGCGAAGGCGGTGGCGGACGCCTCGGAGAACCGGTGGAGGTACTGCACCTGGTCGACGTCGCGTGTCGTCACGCCGGTGCGCTGCTCGTAGGCAGCCATGAGGTGGAGGATCTCGGCGACGGCGATGCCGCCCGAGCTGGGCACCGGCATCCCGTAGACGTCGAAGCCCTTGTACTGCGAGTGGATCGGCGCCTTCGTCAGGGCCCGGTAGGCGGCGAGGTCGCGCAACGTCAGCTGCCCGCGCATGACGCTCACCCCGGGCGCGGTGTGCGGCGCGTTCGACTCCCGGACGATCGCCTCGCCCAGGGGCCCGCGGTAGAGCACGTCGGTGCCCTGGGTGCGCAGCGTGCGGTAGGCC
>JABFXB010000222.1 GCA_013361975.1 Dermatophilaceae bacterium | reverse complement strand
CCCGCGTGGGCCTACCCTGTGTGCATCCCCAGCCCAAGATCACGGGAAAGCAGGACATCGTGAGCACCACCACGACCACGGGCAGCACGCCCGCGGCTGACCAGCAGGCCGGCACGAGCACGAAGGGCACGACCCGCGTCAAGCGCGGCATGGCCGAGATGCTCAAGGGCGGCGTCATCATGGACGTCGTCACGCCCGAGCAGGCGAAGATCGCCGAGGACGCCGGCGCCGTCGCCGTGATGGCCCTCGAGCGCGTCCCCGCCGACATCCGCGCCCAGGGCGGCGTGTCGCGCATGAGCGACCCCGACATGATCGACGGCATCATCGAGGCCGTCTCGATCCCCGTCATGGCCAAGGCCCGCATCGGCCACTTCGTCGAGGCCCAGGTCCTCCAGAGCCTCGGCGTCGACTACATCGACGAGTCCGAGGTGCTCACCCCGGCCGACTACGCCAACCACATCGACAAGTGGCAGTTCACCGTGCCGTTCGTCTGTGGCGCGACCAACCTCGGTGAGGCCCTGCGCCGCATCACCGAGGGCGCGGCGATGATCCGCTCCAAGGGTGAGGCCGGCACCGGCGACGTCTCCAACGCGACGACGCACATGCGCCAGATCCGCCAGGAGCTGCGCCGGCTGCAGAGCCTGCCGGAGGACGAGCTCTACGTCGCGGCCAAGGAGCTGCAGGCCCCCTACGAGCTGGTCAAGGAGGTGGCCGAGGCGGGCAAGCTCCCGGTCGTGCTCTTCACCGCCGGCGGCATCGCCACCCCGGCCGACGCCGCGATGATGATGCAGCTCGGCGCCGAGGGCGTCTTCGTCGGCTCCGGCATCTTCAAGTCGGGCAACCCGGCCCAGCGCGCCGAGGCCATCGTCAAGGCGACGACCTTCCACGACGACCCCGACGTCATCGCCAAGGTGTCGCGCGGCCTCGGCGAGGCCATGGTCGGCATCAACGTCGACGAGATCGCCCAGCCGCACCGCCTCTCCGAGCGGGGCTGGTGAGGTCCGGCTCCCAGCCGACCAACCGCTGACGTATGCCGCCGTGCCCCACCGGGCGCGGCGGCATACGCGTGCCCAGCCCACCCCCCAGCAACACACCGAGCAGGTCCCAACACACCGGGGTCGGATCCCGGTGGGTTGTGACCTGCTCGGTGTGTTGCGCACGGGCGGGGAGAGGGGCGCGCGTGGGAGGCTCGCTACGTGGACCTGAACGGCGCCGAGCTGTCACGTGCCTACTGGGCCCAGGTCGTCGAGCCGCTGGTGCGCGGTCGCTGGCCGGGTCTGCGCGTCGCGGCTGCCCGGCTCGGCAGCGGGTCCGACGTGCTCGGCCTCGACGATGCGATGTCACGCGACCACGACTGGGGCCTGCGGCTCGACCTGCTCGTCCCGGCCGCCGAGGTGTCCGAGGTCGAGAGCCACCTCGAGGCGAGCCTCCCGGAGTCGTTCCTCGGCCACCCGGTGCGGTTCGCGACGACGTGGGAGCCCGTCGTGCGTCACCGGATCCGGGTCGACTCGGTGCGCGGTCTCGCCGTGTCACGGCTGGGGGTCGACACGACGTGCGACCTGAGCATCGAGGACTGGCTGTCGCTCACCGGGCAGGCCGTCCTGGAGGTCACGGCGGGCCAGGTCTTCACGGACGACGCCGGCGAGCTGGACGGCATACGGCGGCGGCTGGAGTGGTATCCCGACGACCTCTGGCGTCATCTCGTCGCGACCGACTGGGCGCGGCTCGCCCAGGAGCTGCCCTTCGTGGGGCGCACGGGGGAGCGCGGCGACGACCTCGGCTCCCGCGTCATCGCCGCCCGGCTCGCCCACGTGGCGATGCACCTGGCTCACCTGCTCGAGCGCACGTGGCCGCCGTACGCGAAGTGGCTCGGCACGAGCCTGCTCACGCTGCCCGGGGCATCGGCCGTGGCGTCACCGCTCGCCGAGGCCGTCTCGACGACGGCGTGGCGCGCTCGCGAGGCAGCACTCGTGGAGGCCCTGCGCGTGCTCAACGGCGTCCAGCGAACGGTGGGCCTGCCTGCCGTGGCGGACCCGGTCGAGCCCTTCTGGGACCGGCCCTGCGTCGGGGTGCGCGAGGACGTCGTGCGGACGCTCGAGGACTCGGTGACCGACCCCGAGGTGCGCGCCCTGCCTCGAGGGGTCGGTTCGGTGGACCAGTGGAGCGACAACGTCGACGTGCTCATGCACCCGGCCCGCCGCCGACCGCTCAGGTGACGGCGCCGCGCTCGGCGAACTCGGGGCGCTCGTACTCGCGCCCGTCGAGCACCTCCTTGACGTGCACGGCGGCGCGGACGGCGTCGACGTGCGTCACGTAGAGCGGTGCGAAGCCGAGCCTGATGATGTCGGGCTCGCGGAAGTCTCCGATGACGCCGCGGGCGATG
>JABFXB010000007.1 GCA_013361975.1 Dermatophilaceae bacterium | reverse complement strand
CACGTGGAGCGGCGGCTCCGCGACGTTCGTCGACGACCTCGTGCGCACGGCGCGCACCGCCGAGGACGTCGGCTTCACCAAGCTCTCGGTGATGGACCACGTCTGGCAGATCCGCGGCGTCGGGCCCAAGGAGCACGAGATGCTCGAGGCCTACACGGCGCTGGGCTTCCTCGCCGCGGTCACCGAGCGGGTCGAGCTGCTCGCGTGGGTGACGGCGGCCGTCTACCGCGAGCCCGGCCTGCTCGCCAAGGAGGTCACGACGCTCGACGTGCTGTCGAAGGGCCGGGCCTGGCTGGGCATCGGCGCGGCGTGGAACGAGGAGGAGTGCGTCGGGCTTGGCCTGTCGTTCCCGCCCACGGCCGAGCGGTTCGAGCGGCTCGAGGAGACCCTGCAGATCTGCCTCCAGATGTGGAGCGACAGCCAAGAGCCCTACGAGGGCAAGCACTACCGCCTCGGCAGCACCCTCAACTCACCACAGTCGGTGCAGCGCCCGCACCCGCCGATCCTCATCGGAGGTGGCGGTGAGAAGAAGACGCTGCGGATGGTGGCGCAGTACGCCCAGGCCTGCAACCTCTTCGACTCTCCCGAGCTGGCCCACAAGCTCGACGTGCTGCGGGGGCACTGCGAGGCCGTCGGTCGCGACTACGACGGGATCGAGAAGACGGTCATGAGCCGCATCGATCCCGGCCCCGACGGCGCGAACGTCGACGCGACGCTCGAGCACCTGCGCGAGCTCGCCGAGCTCGGCGTGACGCACGTGCACACGATGGCCGGCGACGGGTCACGCACCGACTGGCTCGAGATCTTCGGCGAGCGGATCATCCCCGAGGCGGCGAAGCTCTGAGCCCGGGCCTCACGCCTAGCTGAGGATGTCGGTGCGCCGGAACCGGCGGTAGGCGAGCATCGTGAAGGCGACGGCCCACACGAGCGACCAGAGCACGCCGTGCGCCATGTCGTTCCAGTCGGGCGAGACCGCGAGGGCGTCCTGCCACTCGCGCGAGTAGTGGCCGGGGAACGCGTTGCGGTAGGGGTCGAGGGCGTCGAGCTGGTCGAGGATGTTGAGCAGGATGCTGACGAGCACGGCGCCGCCGACCGCGGCGAGCGGGGCGTCGGAGCGCGTGCCGAGCCAGAAGGCGACCGCGGCGATGGGCAGCAGGGTCACGAAGATGTAGCCCATCGCCAGCGCCAGCCGCGGCAGGAACTGGCCCCACTCGAGGTTCTCGCCGATGGGGTTGGTGAGCGGGCCCCAGCCGTAGGCGATGCCGCCGACGAGCAGGCCCCAGGCCGGCAGCAGGATCGTCGCGGCCAGCGTCGAGGCGACCCCGATGACGAGCTTGCTCGTGAGCAGCCGGGCCCGCTGGACCGGCGCGATGAGCAGGTAGCGCAGCGAGGACCACGACGCCTCGGACGGCACGGCGTCGCCGCAGAAGAGCGCGGCGAGCAGCACGAGCAGCAGCTCGGAGGCGAGGAAGACCAGCACGAGGCTGAAGTTCGCGGCCCCGCTCTGGGCGAGGTCGAAGATGCGGGTCGTCGAGCCGCCGCGGTTGTTGTTGCTGCGCTGCCCGAACGCGAAGGAGGCGACGAGCACGAGCGGTAGCGCGAGCAGCAGCCCGAAGGCCCAGTACGTACGCCGCCGCCCCCACTGGCGCCGCAGCTCGGACCGCCACGAGAGCGGGTCGCGCACGAAGGTGGTCTCGGCGCTCGGTGCCGCGCCCGGCTCGATCGCCTCGAGCAGCGCCTCGCCGGGGGTGTGTGCGTGCGTGTGTGCGGGGGTGTGGTCGGGTCGGTGCGTCATCGCGCCCTCACCTGCCTCAGTCGCTCGATGAGGGAGGCGCCCTCGTCGCCCGGTTCCCCGGTGGCGCCCTCGCCCGGTCCGGTGGCCGACGAGATGACGCCGAGGAAGACCTCCTCGAGGTGGCGCCGGCTGCTCACGCCGACCACGGGCAGGCCCGCCGCGACCGCCGCGGCGACGACCTCTGCGCGACCGCGGTCGGCGACGACGACGAGACGGGTCGGGGTGTCGACGCGCACCTCGATGATGCCGTCGGACGCCTCGAGGGCGTGCACGGCGGCGCTGACGACGTCGTGGCCGACGTGCTCGGGCAGGTCGAGGATCGTCGTGTCGTCGCTGTCGACGAGGTCGGCGACCGGGCCCTGGGTCACGACGCGCCCGGCGTGCATGACGACGACGTGCGTGCAGGTCATCTCGACCTCGGCGAGCAGGTGGCTCGAGACGACGACGGTGCGCCCGGTCTCGGCGTAGCGCCGCAGGATCGGTCGCATCGCCGCGATCTGCGGTGGGTCGAGCCCGTTGGTCGGCTCGTCGAGGATGAGCAGCTCGGGCAGGCCGAGCATGGCCTGCGCGATGCCGAGGCGCTGCTTC
>JABFXB010000459.1 GCA_013361975.1 Dermatophilaceae bacterium | reverse complement strand
CTAGTGTTCGCATAGCGAACGCTTGTGCAGAATGCGCACAGTCTGCTACGGTCGGGCCAGGCAGACGAGGAGGTCGACATGAGCGAGACGGTGATCGAGCAAGGCGAGGCCCGCGACCTGGCGCCCGGCCGCGAGACCCAGGCCGCAGTCAGCGCCGAGATCGCTGCCGCGCACGCCGACGACGAGGCGAGGGGGCTCGCGAGGGTCCAACCGCGCCTCGACTTCCCCGCCTACCGCAGCGCAGAGCTACGTCATCCGACCAAGGAGCCGCGCCACGCCGACCCCGAGGGCATCGAGCTCGTCGCGCCGGTCTTCGGGCAGCGCGACGTCGACCCGCTCGAGGCCGACCTCACCATCCAGCGCGGTGGCGAGCCGATCGGGGAGCGCATCCGCATCGCCGGCCGCGTGCTCGACGGCGACGGCAGGCCGGTCCGCCGGCAGCTCGTCGAGGTGTGGCAGGCCAACGCGGCCGGGCGCTACATCCACAAGCGTGACCAGCACCCGGCACCGGTCGACCCGAACTTCACGGGCGTCGGACGCACCATCACGGGCGACGACGGCTCCTACTCGTTCGTCACGATCAAGCCCGGCCCCTACCCGTGGCGCAACCACCGCAACGCCTGGCGGCCCGCGCACGTGCACTTCTCGCTCTTCGGCACCGAGTTCACGCAGCGGCTGGTCACCCAGATGTACTTCCCCGGCGACCCGCTCTTCGCGCTCGACCCGATCTACCAGGCGATCACGAACCAGCCCGCGCGCGACCGGCTCGTCGCCACCTACGACCACGACACGTCGGAGCACGAGCGGCTGCTCGGCTACCGCTGGGACATCGTGCTCACCGGCACCCACGCGACCCCCATGGAGGAGGGCGAGCATGCCTGAAGCACAAGCGAACCCGCAGTATGCCCTCATGCGGGGCCTGACGCCCACGCCGGGTCAGACGGTCGGGCCCTTCTACCACTACGCCCTGCCCTTCGAGGACGGCGAGCACCTCGTGCCTGCGGGCTCGCCGGGGTCGGTGCGCCTGCACGGAACCGTCACCGACGGCCACGGCGCGCCGGTGCCCGACGCGCTCCTGGAGATCTGGCAGGCCGACACCGACGGCCGGGTCGTGCGGGCGCAGGGCTCCCTGCGCCGCGACCCCGGCGTCTTCACCGGCTTCGGTCGCACCCAGACCTGGCGCGACGGCGGCTACTCCTTCACGACGCTCGAGCCGGGCACCACCACGGAGGGAGCGGCACCGTTCATCGCCATGACGGTCTTCGCCCGCGGCCTGCTCAACCGGCTGTTCACCCGGATCTACCTTCCCGAGCCCGAGTCGGCGCTCGCGTCCGACACCCTGCTCGCGTCCCTCGAGCCGGCCGACCGGGCCACGCTCGTGGCGACTCGCGAGGTCGACGGGTCGCTGCGCTTCGACGTGCGGCTGCAGGGCGAGGGCGAGACGGTCTTCCTGCGCTACCCGAGGCACGAGGTGTGAGCGGCCTGCTCGAGCCGGGCGCTCCCCGCGCCGCCGGACTCACCGACGACCGCGCCGTGCTCAAGGCCATGCTCGACGTCGAGGCGGCCTGGGTCCGGGTCCAGCGACGCCTCGGCCTCGTCACCGACGAGGTCGTGACCGTCGTGGGCGAGGCCTGCGTGGCCGACGACCACGACGTCGAGGCGATCGGCAGGCAGGCCGAGGGCGGTGGCAACCCCGTCATCCCGATGCTCGCCTCGCTGCGCGAGCGTGTGGGTGACGCCGCAGCCGCCGTGCACCGCGGACTCACGAGCCAGGACGTCGTCGACACCGCAGTCATGCTCCTCGTCGCCCGGGCCGGTGCGGTCCTGACCGAGCACCTCCAGGCCGCCGCCGACGCCGCGGCCCGGCTCGCGGGGGAGCACCGCGACACGGTGCAGGTCGCACGCACTCTCGGGCAGCCCGCCCTGCCGACGACCTTCGGGCTCAAGGCCGCCGGCTGGTTGGGGGCACTCGACGACGCCGTCGCCGAGCTGGTCACCATCCGGCATACGCTGCCCGTCCAGTGCGGAGGGGCAGCCGGCACGCTGGCCGCGGTCGAGGCACTCGTGCCGGGACGGTCGGCCGAGGCGGTGGGGCTGCTTGCCGACGAGCTCGGCCTCGCCGACCCGGGCCGACCGTGGCACACCGACCGCGGTCCGATCACGCGGGTCGGCGACTGCCTCGTGCGCGCGGCCGACGCGATGGGCAAGGTGGCCACCGACGTCGTCACGCTCTCGCGCGCCGAGATCGCTGAGCTGCGAGAGCCTGCGGACGACGGGCGCGGCGGCTCGTCGACGCTGCCCCAGAAGCGAAACCCCGTGCTGTCGGTCCTGGTCCGGTCGGTCGCGATCGAGGCGCCGCACCTGGGGGCGACGCTGCACAGTGCCGCCGGTCTCGCTGTCGACGAGCGCCCCGACGGCGCCTGGCACGCCGAGTGGGGAGCCCTGCTGCGCCTGCTCCGCCGCGTCGTCGTCGCGGCGGACCAGACCCACGAGCTGCTCGCCGGCCTCGAGGTCGACGTCGACGCGATGCGACGCAACGTCGACGCGGTGGGGCCGGCCCTCGTCGCCGAACGGCTGCTGCGCGAGGTCGCGATGCTCCCGAAGGGGGCATCGGCCGTGAGCGCCCTGCGCCCCGCCCTCGTCGGTGGCGCACGGGCGAAGCACCTCACGCCCATCCTGCGGGCCTACCTGCCCGAGCACGTCCTGCCCGACGATGCCGTCGCAGACCTGCTCGACCCCACCCACTACCTCGGCGCCGCCGGCGACCTCGTCGACCGGGCCGTCGCCCGCCACGAGGCACGCCGGGCCGCCCACCTCAGCACCGACCTCGGGGGAAACGCATGACCATCCGGATCACCCTGACGCAGCTGCGCCGCCCCGAGCGCCCGGGCGGCCTGCTGGTCGTGGGCCCGTCGCTGGGCACGGCCGTCGCGCCCCTCTGGGCAGCCTGCGCTGCCGAGCTGCCCTCCGACCTCGCCGTCGTCGGCTGGGACCTCCCGGGCCACGGCGCGAGCGCGCCCCACGACCATCCGCTGACCGTGGACGACCTGGCCGATGCCGTCGTCGAGGCGACCGAGGGCCTCCGCGCCGCCTCGGGCGCTCCCATCGCGTATGCCGGCGTCTCCCTCGGCGGGGCCGTCGGCCTCGCGCTCGCCGTCCACCACGCCGACGCCTTCGCAGGCGTGGTCAGCATCGCCTCGGGGGCGAAGATCGGTGAGGCAGGCGGCTGGCACGAGCGCGCCGACCTCGTCCGGCGAGCGGGCACGCCGGTGATGGTCGAGGGGTCGGCGAAGCGGTGGTTCGCCCCGGGGTTCATCGAGCGCGAGCCCGCCCGCGCCACCGAGCTGCTCACGTCGCTGCAGCATGCCGACAGCGCCAGCTACGCACGGTGCTGCGAGGCGCTCGCCGCCTTCGACGCGCGCGACGACCTCGCGGGGGTCACGGTGCCGGTGCTGGCGCTGGCCGGGGAGCTCGACGAGGTCGCGCCGCCGTCGATGGCCGAGCTCGTGGCCGAACGGTCCGGCGGCTCCTGTGGCGTGCTCGCCGGCGCGGCCCACCTGCCGCCGGCCGAGCAGCCCGAGGCCACGGCGCGCCGGCTTGCCGACTTCCTCCACTCGCTCCGGGGTGGCGACGCGCAGGAGGCCGGTCATGAGTGACGACAGCCGCTCCCGCACCGCGGGCCAGGCGCACGACGAGGGCCTGGTCGTGCGGCGCGAGGTTCTCTCCGACGCGCACGTCGACCGGGCGCAGGCACGCACCACGGCCTTCACCGAGCCGTTCCAGGACCTCATCACGCGCTACGCGTGGGGCGAGATCTGGACACGTCCCGGGCTCGACCGCCGCACGCGCAGCGCGATCACCCTGACGGCTCTGGTCGCCCGCGACCACTGGGACGAGCTCGCCATGCACGTGCGCGCCGCCCGCCGCAACGGGCTCACCGTCGAGGAGATCCAGGAGGTGCTGCTCCAGGCGGCGATCTACCTCGGCGTCCCGTCGGCCAACCACGCCTTCGCCGTCGCCGAGCAGGCGCTCGCGGAGTACGAGCAGGACAACCGAACCGACACCGACCAACCCGCAGGAGACCGGTGATGACCACCGCCGCATACGTCTACGACGCCGTCCGCACCCCGTTCGGCCGCTTCGGCGGGCAGCTCGCCGGCACCCGACCCGACGACCTCGCCGCCCACGTCGTCAAGACGCTCGTCAGCCGGGCACCCGGTCTCGCCGAGGGCGGCTTCGGCGAGCAGGTCGACGAGGTCGTCCTCGGCAACGCCAACGGCGCCGGTGAGGAGAACCGCAACGTCGCGCGCATGGCCACGCTCCTCGCCGGTCTGCCGACGAGCATCCCCGGCTCCACCGTGAACCGGCTGTGCGGGTCGAGCCTCGACGCGGCGATGCTCGCGTCGCGCTCGATCGAGACGGGTGACAGCGAGATCGTCATCAGCGGTGGCGTCGAGTCGATGAGCCGCGCTCCCTGGGTGCTGCCCAAGACCGAGAAGCCCTACCCCGCAGGCGATCTCGCGCTGGCCTCGACGACCCTCGGCTGGCGCCTGGTCAACCCGGCCATGCCGGCCGACTGGACGGTCTCGCTCGGCGAGGCGACCGAGCAGCTGCGGGAGAAGTACGGCGTCACGCGCGATCGGCAGGACGCCTTCGCCGCCCGCTCGCACAGGCTCGCCGACCAGGCCTGGGCCGACGGGTGGTACGACGACCTCGTCGTGGCGGTCCCCGGCGTCGAGCTCAGCCGCGACGAGTCCATCCGCCCCGACACCACCGAGGAGCGACTCGCCGGGCTGCGCACGTCGTTCCGCAAGGAGGGCGGCACGGTCACCGCGGGCAACGCCTCGCCGCTCAACGACGGAGCCTCGGCGGTGCTGCTCGGCAGCGAGGCCGCCCGCGACGAGATCGGCCTCGACCCGGTCGCCCGCGTCGCCGGTCGCGGCGCGAGCGCCCTCGAGCCGCAGTACTTCGGCTACGCCCCGGTCGAGGCGGCCAACGCGGCCCTCGCCCGCGCCGGCATCGGCTGGGACGACGTGTCGGCCGTCGAGCTCAACGAGGCCTTCGCCGCCCAGTCGCTCGCCTGCCTCGACGCCTGGCCGATCGACCCCGAGATCGTCAACCGGCACGGCGGCGCCATCGCCATCGGTCACCCGCTCGGCGCGTCGGGTGGTCGCATCCTCGGCACCCTGGCCCGTGACCTCCAGCGCACCGGAGGCCGCTGGGGCGTGGCCTGCATCTGCATCGGCGTCGGGCAGGGCCTCGCGGTCGTGCTCGAGAACGTCAGCGCCGGCGTCACGTCGTGACCACACGGCATACGCAAGAGGACTCGGACACAAGGAAACCCAGATGGTCATGATCACCCAGAGCGCCCTCGACGCGGTCGCCGACATCCCCGACGGGGCAACGGTCCTCATCGGCGGCTTCGGGCCGGCGGGCCAGCCTGTCGAGCTCATCGAGGCCCTCGTCGAGACCGGCACGCGCGACCTCACCGTCGTCAACAACAACGCCGGCAACGGCGACGTCGGGCTCGCCGCCCTCATCGGCGCCGGACGCGTGCGCAAGGTCATCTGCTCGTTCCCGCGCCAGCACGACAGCCACCAGTTCGACGAGAAGTACCGCGCCGGCGAGATCGAGCTCGAGCTCGTGCCGCAGGGCAACCTCGCCGAACGCATCCGGGCCGCCGGGGCCGGCATCGGGGGCTTCTTCACGCCGACGGGCTACGGCACGCCACTGGCCGAGGGCAAGGAGGTGCGCGAGATCGACGGCCGGCACTACGTGCTCGAGCTGCCGATCCGCGCCGACTACGCCCTCGTCAAGGCGCACCGCGCCGACGAGGTCGGCAACCTCACCTACCGCAAGACGGCCCGCAACTTCGGCCCGATCATGGCCACGGCCGCGACGACCACCATCGTGCAGGTGCACGAGGTCGTCCCGACCGGCGCCATGGACCCCGAGGTCGTCGTCACGCCGGGCATCTACGTCGACCGCCTCGTCGTCGTGCCGACCGCCACGACCCCCGAGCCGGAGGAGGACCAGTGAGCTCCGTTCAGACCCCGTCGACCTTCACCGAAGGGCCGACACGACTCGGCAAGGCCGAGCTCGCCGCCCTCGTCGCCGCCGACATCCCCGACGGCGCCTTCGTCAACCTCGGCATCGGCCAGCCCACCCTGGTGTCCAACTACCTCGCCCCCGACAGCGGCGTCACCCTGCACACCGAGAACGGCATGCTCGGCATGGGACCGGAGGCCCACGGCGACGACGTCGACCCCGACCTCATCAACGCCGGCAAGATCCCGGTGACCGAGCTGCCCGGCGCCTCGTACTTCCACCACGCCGACTCGTTCGCGATGATGCGCGGCGGCCACCTCGACATCTGCGTGCTCGGCGCCTACCAGGTGTCGGCCCGCGGAGACCTGGCGAACTGGCACACGGGCGAGCCGGGCGCGATCCCGGCCGTCGGTGGCGCCATGGATCTCGCCATCGGGGCCAAGGACACCTTCGTCATGATGACCCTGACGACGCGCGACGGGCAGAGCAAGCTCGTCGAGGCCTGCACCTACCCCCTCACCGGGGTGGGCTGCGTCAGCCGCATCTACACCGACGTCGCCGTCTTCCTCATCGACCGCGAGGGCGGCGACGGCTCGGTCGTCGTGCGGGAGACCCACGGGGTCAGCTTCGAGGAGCTCGAGGCGCTCGTCCCGGTTCCGCTGCGGCGCGCCTGAGGTTGCCCGTGAATGTCTCTGTGACACAGTCGATCCGGGAGGAGGCACATGCCCGAGGCATCCGCCGGCGGTGAGATGGTGCGGTCGGTCGCGAAGACGCTCGACGTCATCCGCGCATTCGACGCCGAGCACCGCGACCTCACCCTGAGCGACGTCGCCCGCCGCACGGGGCAGACGAGGGCCAGTGCGCGCCGCTTCCTGCTCTCGCTCGAGTCGCTCGGGTTCGTGCGCAGCGACGGGCAGCTCTTCTCGCTGACCCCCCGGGTGCTCTCGCTCGGACACGCGTTCCTCTCGTCCCTGCGCCTCCCCGACGTCGCCGAGCCGCACCTCAAGAACCTCACGGAGCGGCTGGGCGAGTCGACGTCGGCGTCCGTCTTCGACGGCGACGACATCGTCTACGTCGCGCGGGTGCAGGCCCGGCGCATCATGGCGGTCGAGATCCGGGTCGGCACGCGGTTCCCCGCGTACGCCACCTCGATGGGCCGCGCGATGCTGGCCTTCGCGCCCGCTGAGGCCCTCGAGGCCTACCTCGGGCGGGTGACCCTCGAACCGCTCACTCCGCGCACCGTCTCCGACCCCGCGGTCCTGCGCGACGACCTGGTCCGCATCCGGGAGCGCGGCTGGGCGGTGGTGGACCAGGAGCTCGAGATCGGCCTGCGCTCGCTGGCGGCTCCCGTCTTCAACCCGCGCGGCGAGGCGATCGCCGCGATCAACGTGTCGACCACCAGTGCCTCGTCGGGCAGGTTCGTCGACGAGGAGCTGGCGCGGCTCCTCGTCGACGCGGCGGGCGCGATCGGCGACGACCTGCGGCTCGCGCGCCCCGAGATGGCCGACGAGCCCCAGCGCTGGGGTTCACCCGCCCCCTAGCTCCACCGATTCGCCCCGTTCGATGTATCCGCCGGTCACCCGCGACCACCGGATACATCGAACCGCTGAGGGTCGTCAGGCAGGGCGACCCGCGCCCGACCCGGCGAGGCGGGCCAGCCGTGCGATGGCCAGCTCGTAGCCCTGCGTGCCGCAGCCGACGATGACGCCGTCGACGACGTCGGAGAGGTACGAGTGCCCCCGGAAGGACTCGCGGCGGTGGACGTTGCTGATGTGCACCTCGATGACAGGGGCGGTCACGACCGCCAGCGCGTCGCGGATCGCCACGGAGGTGTGCGTGTAGGCCGCAGCGTTGACCACCAGGCCCACGGTCGAGTGCCGCAGCTCCTGGATGGCGTCGACGAGCTCGCCCTCGTGGTTGCTCTGCCGGAAGTCGAGCTCGAGCCCGGCCGCGTCGGCGGCGCGCCGGCACATCGCCCTGACGTCGTCGAGCGTCTCGCGGCCGTAGACCTCCGGCTGGCGCTCGCCGAGCAGGTTGAGGTTGGGTCCGTTGAGAACGGCGATGCGCTGCGGTGCGGTCATGACGGGTCTCCTTCTTTCGGGTCGGGCGGGGGAGCGGTGGGGGCAGGGCCGGTCGAGCCGCGGACGACGAGCTGGGTCGGCGCCACGATGTCGGCTGGTGCGTCGTGGTCGAGCCTGGACTGTTCACGCACGAGGGCGACGAGCAGGTCGACGGCCGAGCGGCCGGCCTGCTCGGTGCGGTCGCTCAGGGTGGTGAGCGGGGGGTCGCAGAAGTCGGCGCCGAAGATGTCGTCGAAGCCGACGATGCTGACGTCGGCCGGCACCGAGACGCCACGAGCCTTCATCCGCTTGAGGGCTCCGATGGCCATGAGGTCGTTGTGGGCGATGACGGCCGTGGCGCCGTCCGCCAGCGCGGCCTCGCCTGCCAGCAGGCCGCCCTCGACCGACGGGTGGTAGGGCCCGAGCCGCCGCACCTTCAGGCCGTGCTTCTTTGCGGCAGAGGAGATTCCGGCCCATCGCTGCCGGCCCAGCCACGACTCCGGTGGCCCGGCGAGGAAGATCGCGCGGCGGTGGCCGAGAGCAACGAGGTGCTCGACGATCTGGCGTGTGCCGCCCTGCTGGTCGGGGCTGACGCTCGTCACGGTCGGCACCCGCCGGTTGACCAGGACGACGGGCATCGCCGCGTCGAACTGGAGGATTCTCGCGTCCGGCAGACGGCTCGAGCCGAGCAGGAACCCGTCGACGCCGGGGGCGAGGCGCTCGACCATGCGGGCCTCGGCGCGGGCGTTCTCCTCGCTGTCGCCGATGACGAGGATGTGCCCGGTCGCCTCCGCCTGCCGCTCCGCTCCCCGGATCAGCCCGGAGAAGTACGGATTCGTGATGTCGGGGAGCACGAGGGCGAGCGTTGCGGTGCGACCCGTGCCCAGGGCGCGAGCAGCCGGGCTGGCCCGGTAGCCCAGGCGCGCGGCGACCTGCTGCACGTGCTCCCGCGTCACCACGTTGACCCGGTCGGGGTTCGTCAGGGCGCGCGAGACGGTGGAGGCGGCGACCCCGGCCTCGCGGGCCACGTCGGTGATCGTCACGGCGTGGGGACGTCTCGGCGACGGCATGTGGCAAATTTTGGCAAACGTTTGCCAGTCGTTGCAAGGCGTCTCTACCGTCGAGACAACCCACCGAGGAACAACGCCGTTCTCGTCAGCACCGGAGTGCAGCCCGTCAGGGTGGACGAGGTGGCCCGCACAGGAGGATCGACAATGACGCCAGTCCCCAGCCCGGGAGCCCCCGAGCCCACGTCCGAACCCGCCCAGCAGGCGGTGCGCACGCCCAAGAAGGCCGCCATCGCCGCCTGGGTCGGTAGCGCCCTCGAGTACTACGACTTCGTGATCTACGGGACGGCGGCCTCGCTGATCTTCCCCAAGATCTTCTTCCCCGAGGGCAACCCGGCCGCCGCCACGGTCGCCTCACTCGCCACCTTCGGCGTCGGCTACGTGGCGCGCCCGGTCGGGTCGTTCCTGCTCGGCCACGTCGGCGACAAGCTCGGCCGCAAGAAGGTGCTCATCTTCACGCTCCTGCTCATGGGAGTGTCGACCTTCCTCGTCGGCTGCCTGCCGACCTACCAGAGCATCGGCCTCCTCGCGCCGGTCCTGCTCGTCGTCCTGCGCCTGCTCCAGGGCCTGTCCGCAGCCGGGGAGCAGGCCGGTGCCAACTCGATGTCGTTCGAGCACGCCCCCGACCACCGCCGTGGCTTCTTCACGAGCTGGACGCTGAGCGGCACGCAGGGCGGCCAGGTGCTCGCCCCGGCCGTCTTCCTGCCGCTCGCGGCACTGCTGCCGGAGGACCAGTTGCTCTCGTGGGGCTGGCGCGTCCCGTTCTTCCTCAGCGCCGTCGTGGTCGTCGTCGGCTTCGTCATCCGCCGCACCCTCGACGAGACCCCGGCGTTCGAGTCCGAGGTGGAGGCCAAGGCCGTCCCGCGCACGCCCCTCTCGGTGCTGCTGCGCGACCACTGGCGTGCGGTGCTGCGGGTGATGTTCGCGGCCTTCGTCGCCATGGTGAACACCCTCTACACCGTCTTCGCCCTCGCGTTCGCGACGAAGGACACCTACGGCGTCGGCTTCAGCTCGACCTTCATGCTCTGGGTCGCGATCATCTCCAACCTCGTCGCCATCGCC
>JABFXB010000554.1 GCA_013361975.1 Dermatophilaceae bacterium | reverse complement strand
CGAGCCGTCGGCGCGCCTCGTGCGGTCGTGGCCCGACGCCCAGCTGCTCTCGACCGCCGGCCTGGGCCACCGGCGCATCCTCGCCGACGCCGCCGTCGGGGGATCGGTGTCCCGTTTCGTCGACCGGCGGCCGGTCGAGCCCACCCTGCACGGCGACGAGCGGCCGGCCCCCTTCCCGTGCACCCTCACCACGCGGGCCGGGAGCGGCGTCGCGGGCGCGGCCTGACCGTCCACGTGCTGGTCCGGGGGAGTCGCGATGGCGTACTCCCTTGTTACGTTGCGCGAATGGACTTCACCGCCGACGAGTACGCCCGCCGCGATGCCGACCGACTCCGAGAGGTCCTCTCCGGACCGCCCGTGACCTGGGTCTTCCTGGGCGACAGCATCACCCAGGGTGTCACGCACACCCACGGGAGCCGCGGCTACGTCGAGCACTTCTCAGAGCGCGTACGCGGTGAGTTGGCTCGTCGTGGCGACACTGTCGTCAACAGCGGTGTGGCCGGAGCCACGGCCGAGGACCTGCTGCCGGAGTTCCACTGGCGCGCAGGTCGCTTCGCGCCCGACGTGGTCTTCGTGATGTTCGGCACCAACGACATGCTCGCGGGTGAGGACGGCGTCCGGGGCTTCCGCTTCCGCATCGACCAGATCGTCCAGCGCTCCCGCGACGTCGGCGCGACCGTCGTGCTGCAGACGCCGCCGCCCGTGCTCGAGGACGGCGGGCGCAACCCGCGACTTCTCGCGCTCTACGCCGACGCGGTGCGCGAGGTCGCCCGCGACCTCGGCGTGCTCGTCGTCGACCACGCCGAGGCGTGGCGCGAGGCGGCCGACTCGGCGGGCGACGACGTCGCACCTGCCGGCTGGCTCGACGACTCCTTCCACCCCGGAGCCCGGGGCCACCACGAGCTGACGCTCACCCTGCTCTCGACCCTGGGCATCGCCGACCCCGACAGCGCTGTCTGCTCGCTCGTCGTCAGGGACGGCGTCGGCGCCAGCGCCTGAGGGTCTCCCCTCGTCGTCCGCCCCGACGGGTCAGGGGGCGCTCAGGGTCGGATCAGGGCCGTCCCCGGCAGCGCCGCCGCCCTGATCGCGGGCACGATGGAGCCATGACACAACCGACCCCCAACCCGTCCGGCCGGGACCTGACGACGCCCACCAGCGACGAGCGCACGTGGGCGATCCTCGGGCACCTCGCCGCCATCGTCGCAGCCGTCATCTCCGTCGGCTGGCTCAGCTTCGTCGGCCCGCTCGTCATCTGGGCCATCTACAAGGACCGCAGCGCCTTCGTCCGCCAGGCGGCAGCGAGCTCCTTCAACTTCAACCTGGCGGTCTGGGCGGCGATCATCGTCGGCTGGGTCATGTTCTTCACCGTGATCCTCATCCCCGTCGCGCTCATCGTCTGGATCGTCGCCGTCGTCGCTGCCCTGTGGTTCCACATCCGTGCGGCCATGGCGGCCAACCGCGGTCAGGTCTTCCACTACCCGTGGGGTATCACGATCCTGCGCTGACGGCTCCTCCTGCAGGCATGGAACGATGGGGTGGCCCCGCCCACGAGGCGGGTCACCCCATCGCCCGTCCCGGGCGACGACCACCGCGCCAACCCGCAGGAGAACTTGATGGACGCCGTGACCCACGTGCCCGCACCGGCCAACGAGCCGGTGCTCGACTACGCGCCCGGCTCGCCCGAGCGCGCCGCGCTCGAGGTCGCCCTCGTCGAGCTGGGATCCACCCAGCGCGACCTGCCGCACACGATCGACGGGAAGCGCGTCACCGGCGCCGGTGACCCGATCGAGGTCCGTCAGCCGCACGCGCACGCCAAGGTGCTCGGCACGATGCGCAACGCCACCGTCGAGGAGGGCCAGGCCGCCGTCGACGCCGCGAAGGCCGCTGCCCCGATGTGGCGCGAGCTGTCCTTCGACGACCGCGCGGCGATCCTGCTCAAGGCGGCCGAGCTGCTCTCCGGCCCCTGGCGCGCGCGCCTCAACGCCGCGACGATGCTCGGCCAGTCCAAGACGGCGTACCAGGCCGAGATCGACGCCGCGTGCGAGCTCATCGACTTCTGGCGCATCAACGTCCACTTCGCCCGGCAGATCCTCGAGCAGCAGCCGCCGCTCAACGCCAAGGGCATCTGGAACCGCTCCGACTACCGCTCGCTCGAGGGCTTCGTCTACGCCATCACGCCGTTCAACTTCACGGCCATCGCCGGCAACCTGCCGACCGCGCCGGCGCTCATGGGCAACACCGTCGTCTGGAAGCCGAGCCCCACCCAGCAGCTCGCCGCCTCGCTGACGATGGAGCTGCTCGAGGAGGCCGGCCTGCCGCCCGGCGTCATCAACATGGTCACCGGCGACGGCATCGACGTGAGCAAGGCGGCGCTGGCCGACGAGGACCTCGCCGGCATCCACTTCACCGGCTCGACCCCGACCTTCAAGCACCTGTGGCACGAGGTCGGCACCAACCTCGACCGCTACCGCACCTACCCGCGCCTCGTCGGCGAGACCGGCGGCAAGGACTTCATCCTCGCCCACCCGAGCGCCGACCCCGCCGTGCTGCGCACCGCGATGATCCGCGGCGCCTTCGAGTTCCAGGGCCAGAAGTGCTCGGCCGCCTCCCGCGCCTACGTCCCCGCGTCGGTGTGGCGGCAGGTCAAGGACGACCTCGTCGACATCACGAACGGCCTGACCCAGGGCGACGTCACCGACCTGTCCAACTTCATGGGCGCGGTCATCGACGAGCGCGCCTTCGCCAAGCACAAGGACGCCATCGACCGGGCGCACTCGACCGGGGGCATCGACGTCCTGGCCGGCGGCACCTACGACGACTCGGTCGGCTGGTTCGTGCGCCCGACCGTCCTCGAGGTCAAGGACGCCGGCGACGAGTCCTTCCGCACCGAGTACTTCGGCCCGATCCTGTCGGTCCACGTCTTCGACGACGGCGACTACGACACGGTGCTCGACCAGATGGAGCGCTTCGCGCCCTACGGCCTCACCGGCTCGATCATCGCCCAGGACCGCCGTGCCATCGCCGACGCCACGCAGCGGCTGCGCTTCGCGGCCGGCAACTTCTACGTCAACGACAAGCCGACCGGCGCCGTCGTCGGGCAGCAGCCGTTCGGCGGCGGCCGCGCGTCGGGCACCAACGACAAGGCCGGCGCCGCGCAGAACCTGCTGCGCTGGACCAGCGTCCGCTCCATCAAGGAGACCTTCGTCCCGCCGACGAACCACACCTACCCGCACATGGGCTGAGCGTCCGCCAGCCCAACAGAGCAGGTATGCCGTCGGGCCCGCCCCCAGCAGGGGGCGGCCCCGACGGTGGTGCCGGTCGCGGTGGGCGGCCGGTCAGCCGCGCTCGGAGAGCCAGGCGGTCCCGGTGCGCTGCTCGCTGCGGATCGCCTCGATGACGGCCGGGGCGGCGGCCTTCTCGACCTTGCCGCCGAAGAGCGGGATCGATGCCTTGAGGTCACCGTCGATGGTGATCTCGCTGCCACCACGCGAGGGTGCGAGCCGGATCTTCGAGCGCAGCGCGACGGGCGCGCCGGCCACCTCGACGACGAGCGTGCCGTCGCGGCCGCCGTCACCGGCAGCAGCCGCCCACTCGTAGGTCTCGGTCACCGAGAGGGTCGGTCCGACGATCGACTTCGCGAAGTCCGGCAGGTCGTCGGCGGGCAGGTCGCGCTTGGTGACGACGCGGGCACCGTCACCGGCCGGGCTGACCGCTGCCTCGTGCCGCTGGGCGCCGGCTTCGACGCACTTGCGCTCCTGGAAGGCCCGGTCGGTGACCATGGCGTAGACGGTCTCGGGCGGTGCGGCATACGCGATCGTCTCGGTGATCCTCATGGCGCACACGTTATTGCACGCGTACGGAGCGCTCCGGCGTCGGCCCGCGGGTGTGCGGCGGGGTGCCGTCACCCGCCGGACCTCGCCCGGTCGGAGAGCGCCGCCAGCGACCGGTGCGACACCTCGAGCTCGCGGCGCAGCCGCGCCAGCTCGCGCGAGCGGACGGCCGTGACCCGGTTGAGCAGCTCCTGGAGGCGTTCGCGCTCGGCGAGCCGCCGGGCCGGCTCGACCCGGCTGGGGCCGCTTCGCTCGACGACGAGCTGCCCGTCGACGACCAGGTCGCTGCGGGCGAGGGCGGGCTCGAGCGAGCGCAGCCCCGCTGCGGACTCGACCGCCGTGGTCGTCCACGACTGCAGCAGCCCACCCACGCGGTCGAGCTGGGTCGCAGCCCGGGTGGCGAGATCGCGCTCGCGGCCGGACGGGTCGGCTGAGCCGGTGCGCACCATGCGGGTCGCTGCGGCTTCGAGCTCGATGACGAGGTCGGCGAGGCGGCCTGCCTGGGTGCGGAGGGCGCCTCCGAGCGCCGAGGCCGATCCGGGATCTCCCGGTGAGAGGCTCATCCGGGACCGGCCTGGCGCGACCGGTCCGAGGAGTCGGCGGCCGCGGGGGAGCCTGCGGAACCGACGTCGAGCAGACGCTCCTCGAACGCCTCGGACAACGCCCGCAGCGTGTCGGCGGCCTGCTCGACCCAGGCGTCGAGCGCTCGTTGCGTGGGCAGGTCGCCGAGGTCGGGGACGTGCGTGAGCAGCTCCTCGGACATCGACCTCGTGGCGGCGCGGGAGGACGTCAGGGCCCGCAGCGTCGCAGGGTCCGCGACGCCCGGACCGCGGTTCCCCTCACTCATGGCCCCCACTCTAGGGACTGGTGTCGGAGGCTCCGGCGAGTTCTCCACCGGGGGTGGTTCGGGCGGGGCCCCCGACGGGGATAGGCTCACATCGTGAGATGCGCGGCACAGCGACGTGCCGCGTCACGGGCCGCACGGTGAGGAATCCGACAACCGCATGTCAGCGTCACTCGAACAGTCTCGAATCGACGTCATCAAGGCCGCTGCCGCGGCAGTGGCGCCTCCCACCCGGCGGGGGAGAGGCCGGTCCAGCGGCCCGGCGCAGGCCGAGTTCGAGGACTTCCTCCTCGCCTACTACCGCCTCGTGGCCACCGAGGACCTGCTGGCCCGTCCGGCGCGCGAGCTCGCCACGATCGCCGCGGAGCACCGCGCTTTCGCGCAGGAGCGTCCGGTGGGCACGTTCAACGTCCGCGCCTTCAACCCCAGCTCCGACGACGAGGGCTGGTCGACCGCCCACACGGTCGTGCAGATCGTCGTCGACGACATGCCCTTCCTCGTCGACTCGGTCGTGGCGGCGCTGGGCGGTTTCGACCGCGGCGTGCACCTCATCGTGCACCCCCAGATGACGGTGTCGCGCACCATCACGGGTGAGCTCAAGGCCGTCGTCACCGACGGGTCCACCACCGTGGAGTCGTCGGGGCTCGGGCTGGTCCGCGAGTCGTGGATGCACCTCGAGATCGACCGCCTGCCGGGCGACGCCCTGCCCGACGTCGAGGCCCGCCTGCGCCACGTCCTCGACAACGTCCGCGACTCGGTCGAGGACTGGCCGAAGATGCGTGCGCACGCGCTCACGATCGCGAGCGAGCTGCGCTCGGCCACGCCTCCCGGCACCGACCCGCACCACGCGCGCGAGGCGAGCCGCTTCCTCGAGTGGCTCGCCCACAACAACTTCACGTTCCTCGGCTACCGGGAGTACTCCCTCTCGCACGAGGACGGCCACGACGTGTCGCGCCAGGTGCCCGGCACCGGGCTCGGTCTTCTCCGCTACGACCGGCCTTCTGCGGCAAAGGGACTCGTGCTCACGCCGGCTGCAAGCCGTGCCGCCCGCGACTCCAACATCCTCATCATCACCAAGGCGAACTCGCGGGCCACCGTCCATCGCGACGTCTACCTCGACTACATCTCGATCAAGAAGTTCGACGCCCGGGGCGAGTGCGTCGGCGAGCAGCGCTTCCTCGGGCTCTACGCCTCGGCGGCCTACAACGACACGATCCACGACATCCCGCTCATCGACGTGCGCGCCCAGGAGGTGCTGCGCCTCACCGGCCTGAGCGCCGACAGCCACTCGGGCAAGGACATCCTGCAGATCCTCGAGACCTACCCGCGCGACGAGCTCTTCCAGACGAGCGCGCAGCAGCTGGCCGACATCGCGACGAGCGTCCTGCACCTGCAGGAGCGCCGCAAGACCAAGCTGTTCCTGCGCCGCGACGAGTTCGGCCGGTTCGTCTCGTGCCTGGTCTACCTCCCGCGCGACCGCTACAACACGACGGTCCGCCTGCGCATCGAGGCGATCCTGCTCCAGGCCTTCGGTGGCGAGAACATCGACAACACCACCCGGGTCAGCGAGTCCACCCTCGCCCGGCTGCACTTCGTCGTCCGTATGCCGGCCGGCACCGACATCCCCGACATCGACGAGGTGGCCCTCGAGCGCCGCGTCATCGACGCCACCCGCACGTGGGACGAGGACCTCTCCGAGGCCCTCGGCCAGGCCCGCGGGCTCGAGGGCGCGGCGCGCACCATGGCGGCGTACGCGAAGGCCCTGCCCGAGGCGTACAAGGAGGACTTCGACGTCGCGACCGCGGTCGAGGACCTCGACCGCATCGATGCGCTCGGCGACGGCGACCGCACCACCGCGCTGCACCTCTACGACGACCCCGCCTCCGACGACCCGCGCGAGCGGCGCTTCAAGCTCTACCGGCGCGCCGACCTGTCGCTGACGCAGGTGCTCCCGCTCTTCACCCACCTCGGCGTGGAGGTCACCGACGAGCGCCCCTACGAGATCCCGGGCGCCGACGGGCGCACCCTGCACATCTTCGACTTCGGCCTGTGCGCCGACGCGCGCACGTGGGGCGCCGGTGACGCCGCCCTGGCCGACGACGTCCGTGTGCGCTTCGAGGAGGCCTTCCGGGCGGTCTGGGACGGCCGCGCCGAGTCCGACGGCTTCAACGCACTCGTCCTCGCGGCCGGGCTGACGTGGCGCCAGGTGGTCATCCTGCGCACCGTCGCGAAGTATCTCCGGCAGACCGGTTCGACGTTCTCGCAGGACTACGTCGAGTCGGCGCTCGTCGCCAACACGGGCATCGCGCGCAGCCTCGTCGAGCTCTTCGAGGCGCGGTTCCACCCCGACGCGTTCCCCGCCACCGACGCCGGCCGCGACAAGCGCGCCGCCCGCGAGAAGCACGTCGTGTCGAAGGTCCGCGAGGCTCTCGACGACGTCGCGAGCCTCGACCACGACCGCATCGTCCGGGCGCTGCTCGGCGTCATCCAGGCCAGCCTGCGCACGAACTTCTACCAGCCCGACGAGCACGGCCACGACAAGCCGTACGTCTCGCTGAAGCTCAACCCGAAGAAGGTGCCAGACCTCCCCGCGCCGCGTCCCATGTTCGAGATCTGGGTCTACAGCCCTCGCGTCGAGGGCGTGCACCTGCGCTTCGGCAAGGTCGCCCGTGGTGGTCTGCGCTGGTCCGACCGGCGCGAGGACTTCCGCACCGAGATCCTCGGCCTCGTCAAGGCGCAGATGGTCAAGAACGCCGTGATCGTGCCGACCGGCAGCAAGGGTGGCTTCTACGCCAAGCAGCTGCCCGACCCCGCGGTCGACCGCGCGGCCTGGATGGACGAGGGCATCGCCTCCTACAAGCTGTTCATCTCCGGCCTGCTCGACGTCACCGACAACCTCGTCTCGGGCTCGGCGGTCGCCCCCGAGCGCGTCGTCCGGCACGACGAGGACGACACCTACCTCGTCGTCGCGGCCGACAAGGGCACCGCGAAGTTCTCCGACATCGCGAACGGCATCTCGTCCGACTACGGCTTCTGGCTCGACGACGCGTTCGCGTCGGGCGGCTCGGCGGGCTACGACCACAAGGCGATGGGCATCACCGCCCGCGGCGCGTGGGAGTCGGTCAAGAGGCACTTCCGCGAGCTCGGCGTCGACACCCAGACCGAGGACTTCACGTGCGTCGGCGTGGGTGACATGAGCGGCGACGTCTTCGGCAACGGCATGCTGCTGTCCGAGCACATCCGGCTCGTCGCGGCCTTCGACCACCGGCACATCTTCGTCGACCCCGACCCCGACGCCGCGACCTCGTACGCCGAGCGCCGGCGGATGTTCGACCTGCCCGGGTCGTCGTGGGCCGACTACGACGAGAAGCTCATCAGCAAGGGCGGCGGCGTCTTCCCCCGCTCGGCCAAGTCGGTCCCCGTCTCCCCGCAGATGGTCGCCGCGCTCGGGCTGCGGTCCAACACGAAGGCCATGACACCGGCCGACCTCATGAAGGCGATCCTGCTGGCGCCGGTCGACCTGCTCTGGAACGGCGGCATCGGCACCTACGTCAAGGCCACCTCCGAGACGAACTCCGAGATCGGCGACCGCGCCAACGACGCGATCCGCGTCAACGGCGCCGACCTGCGGTGCAAGGTCGTCGGCGAGGGCGGCAACCTCGGCGCGAGCCAGCTCGGCCGCATCGAGGCGGCGCTCGCCGGGGTGCGCGTCAACACCGACGCGATCGACAACAGCGCCGGCGTCGACACGTCCGACCACGAGGTCAACATCAAGATCCTTCTCACCGAGCTCACCCGTTCGGGCGAGCTGACGATGAAGCGCCGCAACACGCTGCTCGCCTCGATGACCGACGAGGTGGCCGAGCAGGTGCTGCGCGACAACTACGAGCAGAACGTGCTGCTCGGCAACGCCAGGGCGCAGCAGCACGCGATGCTCGGCGTGCACGAGCGGCTCATCCAGTTCCTCGAGGAGAAGGGCGACCTCGACCGCTCGCTCGAGTTCCTGCCGAGCGACGCCGAGATCTCGCGCCGGCAGAAGGACGGCCTGGGCCTCGCGTCGCCGGAGTTCTCGGTGCTCGTCGCCTACGCCAAGCTCTACCTGAAGAACCAGCTCATCGCGACGTCCCTGCCCGACGACCCGTGGTTCGCGACCACGCTGGCCGAGTACTTCCCGAAGCCGTTGCGCGGCAAGTACGCCGAGCAGATCGCGGCCCACCCGCTGCGCCGCGAGATCATCACGAACGCCGTGGCGAACTCCATGGTCAACCGCGGCGGCATCACGTTCGCCTACCGGGCGGGCGAGGAGACGGGGGCCAGTCCCGAGCAGGTCGCCCGCGCATACGTCGTCTGTCGCGAGATCTTCGACCTCGCCGGCTTCGTCCGTCGCGTCGAGGCCACCGACAACGTCGTGAGCACGGCCGCCCAGACGGCGCTCTACCTCGAGTTCCGCCGGCTGATCGACCGCTCGGTGCGCTGGTTCCTCTCGTCCCGGCCTGCCGAGCTCGACATCGCGGCCGAGGTGGCACGGTTCCGCCCCGGCATCCAGGCCTTCAGCGGGCGCATCGCCGAGCTGCTCCAGGGCAGCGAGCGCACCCGCCTGCAGCGCCGGGCACGCGAGCTCGAGGGCAAGGGCGTGCCCGAGGAGCTCGCGCTCTCGGCGGCCTGCCTGCTCGACGGGTACTCCCTGCTCGACTGCATCGAGATCGCCGAGGAGACGGGAGAGAGGCTCGGCGACGTCGTCCAGACCTACTTCCTCACGTCCGAGACGTTCTCGATCGACGCCATGCTGACCCGGGTCACCATGCTGCCGCGCGACGACCGGTGGGACGCCATGGCTCGTGGCGCGCTGCGCGACGACCTCTACGCGGTGCTCGAGAGCCTCACCCGTTCGGTGCTCGAGGTGAGCAACCCCAGGCACGACGCCCGGGCCCGGCTCGCGGAGTGGTCCGAGCTCAACGCCGACGCGCTCGGCAGGGCCCGCGCCGCCCTGGGCGGCATCGAGCGGATGAGCCACGCCGGCATCGCCGCGCTGTCGGTCGCGCTGCGCACCCTGCGCACGGTCACCAAGCCGGCCGCGTCCGGCCAGCCGGCACCGGTGCAGGTCCAGGTGGCGCAGCCCAGCGCACAGTCCGGCGCCGAGAAGAAGAGCCCTGCCAGCAAGAGGCCGGCGCAGAAGGCTCCGGCGCAGAAGGCTCCGGCGAGGAAGAGCACGGCGACGAAGAAGACAGTCGCCAAGGCAGTCACGAAGAAGGCAGTGGCGACGCCGGTGTCGAAGAGCGCCGCGAAGAAGGCGGCGCCCTCGACGAAGAAGGGCGGGGCGAGGAAGGCGGCCGCCGCAGCCCGCCGCTGACCCGCAGACCCGGCGCGACAGGACGAGACGGGACAGGGACCGCCGCCACGCGTCGCTCCCGGGCTGACGCCGTCCTCGGATGGCCGTCGAGGGCTCTCGACGCAGGAGCGGGCCGGCTCACTAGGCTCGTGCCGTGGCAACCCTGAGCGAGCTCCTGCGCGGGCGGACCGACCTGCCCGACCACGACGTCGAGTGGCTGCAGCTGCTCGTCGGTGACTGGCAGCTC
>JABFXB010000418.1 GCA_013361975.1 Dermatophilaceae bacterium | reverse complement strand
ACCATCTGCTCGCCCTCGAACCAGCCGACCGACTCGGAGCGCCACTCCTTCTTCACGTCGGCCCAGGCCGGCGTCTGCAGGAAGCTCGCCGACGGCTGGGTGCGCAGCCAGGCGAGGTGCTCGGCTGCGGTGATGTCACGTACGGAGATGGGCGCGCTCACGGTCGCTCACGCTACCCGAGGGTGGCCGTGCCCCGGCTCAGCCCCAGCCCATGGTGCGCGGGTCGGGAGGCAGCCGCGGGTTGAGCAGGTGGGCGACGAGCGCGGTCCAGCCGGTCTGGTGCGTGGCGCCGAGCCCCTCGCCGGTGTCGCCGTCGAAGTACTCGGAGAAGGTGGGGTGGTCGGACCACAGCGGGTCCGGGCTCGACTCGATGCGCTTGCCGTCGGAGGGGCGGCGCCCGTCGACGGGGCGGAACAGCGCCGTGAGGCCGCCGTCGATGACGTCGGCGGCCTGGTCGAGCGTGCACCAGTTGCCCGAGCCGGTCGGCACCTCGACGGTGAAGGAGTCGCCGAAGTAGCGGCCGTAGGTGCGCAGCTTGTCGGCGAGCAGCACGTTGACGGGGAACCACACGGGCCCGCGCCAGTTCGAGTTGCCGCCGAACATGCCGGTGCGCGACTCGCCGGGCTCGTACTCGATCGACACCGTCTCGTTGCCGACCCGGGCGGTCACGGCCTGGCGTTGCGCGGCCGACAGCGAGCGAATCCCGAAGGGGGACAAGAACTCCTCGGTGTCGAACATCCGCTGCAGGATGCGTCGCAGCCGCTTCGGGGGCACGAGCGTGAGCAGCATCTTGCCGTCGGGGCGAGCGAGCATCGGCTTGACGAGCTCGGGCCGGCGCTCCTGCAGCCACGTGAAGCGGCTCGTCACGTCGGGGCACTCCTCGACGACCCATGACGGGATCTCGGTGGCGCCGAGGATCGGCAGGAGCCCGACCATCGAGCGCACCCGCATGTGTGGCGCGCTGCCGTCGGGCTGCACGAGCACGTCGTAGTAGAAGCCGTCCTCCTCGTGCCACAGGCTCTTGTCGCTGGAGCCGAAGTGGCGCATGGCCTGGGCGATCGCGAGGAAGTGCTCGAGGAACTTCGTCGCGACGTCGTCCCACGCCTTGTCGGTGCGCGCCAGCTCGAGCGCGATCTTGAGCATCTGCTGGCAGTAGAAGGCCATCCAGCTCGTCGCGTCGGACTGCTCGAGCCGGAAGCCGGGCGGCAGCGGAGCCGACCGGTTGAAGAGGCCGATGTTGTCCATGCCGAGGAAGCCGCCCTCGAAGAGGTTGGAGCCGCCCTCGTCCTTGCGGTTGACCCACCACGCGAAGTTGAGCAGCAGCTTGGTGAAGACGCGCACGAGGAACTCGCGGTCGCGGTAGCCGTCGATGCGGTAGACGTGCCAGGCCGCCCACGCGTGGACGGGCGGGTTGACGTCGCCGAACTCCCACTCGTATGCCGGCAGCTGGCCGTTGGGTGCCATCGCCCACTCGCGGCACATGAGGAGCAGCTGCTCCTTGGCGAACTCGGGGTCGACGTGGGCCAGAGGCAGGCAGTGGAAGGCGAGGTCCCACGCGGCGAACCACGGGTACTCCCACTCGTCGGGCATCGAGATGACGTCGGCGAGCGCGAGGTGGCGCCAGTGCTCGTTGCGCCCCTTCTTGCGCGACTCGGGGGCGCGGTGGCCGACGGGGTCGCCGTCGAGCCACTGGCGTACGTCGTAGCGGTAGAGCTGCTTGCCCCAGAGCAACCCGGCGTACGCCCGGCGCGCCACGTGCCGGTCCTCGGCGCCGAGGGAGGGGTCGACGACGTGCTCGTAGAACTCGTCGGCCTCGTAGGCGCGCGTCGTCAGCTGCTGCTCGAAGTCGTCGCCGAACCACGACGGCGACGGGTCGCCGGTCGCGAGGCGCAGGTCGACGGTGACGGTCTCGCCCGGCTCGACCGCGTCGAAGCGGTACCAGAACGAGCACTTGCTGCCGTAGCCGCCGGGGTTCGTCGCCTTGGTGCGGCCGTGCACCACCCGCTGGTTGATGGCGTCCTTCGGGTAGAGCGAGTGGTTCGCCGGGGCCGCGTCGCCGAAGAGGTGCTTGGCGTTGGTCTCGTTGTCGCAGAAGAGCGTCGTCGGCGAGCCGGCGGCCACGACGACGTAGCGGCCGAGGAAGCCGTGCGTGACCTCCGCGGCGCGGTAGCCGCGCGGCGGGCGACCGTTGCGGCGGATCTCGTGCAGCTCGGTCACGCGGTCGTCGACGCCCCACGACCACGTGTTGCGAAGCCAGATCGTCGGCAGCACGTGCAGCGGTGCCGCCTTGGGCCCGTGGTTGGTCGCGGTGATGCGGATGCAGATGTCGTCGGGGCCGGCCTTCGCGTACGTCATGAGCACGTCGAAGAACTCGTTGTCGTCGAGGATGCCG